>NZ_JAJAFX010000073.1:0-26325 GCF_025384845.1 Photorhabdus temperata
TTTCTGGTGGAGGACTTACTAATGTATTGGTACTTAATGATAGGACATTGATAATCTTTATTTCTTGGGCCGTGCTGGTAATGCTTTGTGGAAAAAAAATGGACAAGCACAGGAAGATAGAAAATAGGATAATATATGAAAATCAGAATGTTCTTGATACCATAGATGTAATCTTACGACGTAGAAATTCTTAAAAATATAGTTATTTTCTATTTCATATAAGGGTATGGACTGTGCGTAACTTATTAATTCCCACAATATTTCTTTTGGCGGGGTGTGGTGATGAGACAGAAAATAGCGTTCAGATTGAGCCTGAAAAATCTCCAGCCTCTGTGTTCTCAATAGCAACAGATGATCCCACTATCAATCAATTATTGCCAACTATTAGGAAAATGTGCCCAGGATTGGATAAATATGCTGATCAATTTACTGACGTCACAGTTTACGAAAACAGTTACCCTTCACGCACAACCATCAAATTTCATATTGATGAAAATGCCAAACTTCTCAATGATTATATGGCTAATGGAAATAATTGTTTTCTTGATATAGAGGATAACGAAACAGTTTTATCTATATCTAAATCAGCTTGCCAATCTGTTTGTTTAGATCAACAGAATGTACCTGGTGGAACGTTGGAATTGAAACTTTAGAAACACATAGGATATTTATGTCTACTATAAACATAGAAAAGTTTAATGAAATTGTAGGTATTATATTTGGGAAACTATATGAGTCATTTCCTTTAAAGATAGATCTTTTATCTATAGAGGTAATCGGTGAACCCCTTCAATATTCTGATGGAACATACTCTGACGAACTTTGTACTACAGTAGAAGATCATAGATTTTTTCTGGATACAGTGGATTGGCTCATAACGAATGGTTATTTGGCAGGGACTATGAGCTCTGAAGGTTGTCATAGAGCCGTATTAACTGCTGAAGGTTTAGAAGTTCTTAAAGTAATCCCTGACAGCTTAGAAACCCCATTAGGTGATCGTATTAAGGAAACACTGAAGACTGAAAGTAAAGAAGCATTAAGGTCTTTAATTAGCCAAACTCTCGGAATAGGTTTACAGTTTGTATCCCGTTCTATTGGCTTAGGTTAAAAGTAAAAAATGGCAAAGCAAATATATTGCCTTGCCATTCTCGGTTATTAGAAATTACAAATAATCAGCTCCTTACTCTGTTTAGCTTTCCCCGTGACTTTCAAGTTGTAACCGATATTGACTGCTTGCATTTTCAATCCTTTGAATGCCTTACACATTTCTGGAATATCGTTCACCGAAATTACCATTTCCCCTCGGATGGTATGTGCTAGTTCTGCTAATAGATCATAGTTCTCAAGCCCGAAATCTATGCCATATCCCTCTGTACCCCAATATGGCGGATCACAATAAAACAGCGTATGTGGCCTGTCGTACCGTTGGACGCATTGTGCCCAGTTCATATTTTCAATGATCGTTCTTGCCAGTCGCAGGTGGGCCATTGATAGCTCTTCTTCTATTCTGAGCAAATTAAATCGTGGTGGGCTAGTGGTGGAAGTACCGAAAGTATGTTCAGCAACCTTACCGCCAAACGCCTGCTTTTGGAGATAGTAGAAACGCGCTGCTCTCTGAATATCGGTTAGCGTTTCTTCGGGGGTAATCTGCAACCATTTATAAATTTGGCGGCTGACCAATGCCCATTTAAATTGCCGGACAAACTCTTCCAAATGATGTTTTATCACGCAATAAAGATTCACCAACTCACCATTAATATCATTAATCACTTCACATTTACTCGGTACTTTTAGGAAATACAGCGCAGCAGCACCACAGAACGGTTCGACGTAACAGGTATGCTCAGGAAATAACGGTAAAATATGTTTTGCTAATCGGCGTTTACCACCAATCCACGGAACGATGGGTAAAGATTGTTCTTTCATTATCCGTAAACCTTTTCCATTAGCTGAAAATGAGTTAGGCTTTTCCGGTCATCAATAATCAATAACTGAAAGAGCCTCGGTTGACTCACAGTACATGCCTGTGAGTTGATAGCCTACTCAGTGTTCGAGCGTTAGGCTGGTCGCTCTTATCCTGTCTTTTACTTTTCTGATGCGCTCTTAACGCTCTTTAAAATCCGTTTCCCGATAAATTGGCAAAACTGTTTCCATCAACGACTACGGAGACAGTTCAGTGAAAACTTTCAAATCGTTTGTATCACTTATCAAAAAATTACGCCTCGGTGGCTGGCTGTTAACAGCTGTTCTATTGCTTATCACTATCGGTTTAGTTTCCCCTCAACAAGTCCCTGTTGTGATCTACAAATTGTCGCTTATTGCTCTGGCTGTTGTTTTGGGATACTGGCTAGACCGCAGTTTATTCCCGAAAGCAAGGCCCGGTCAGTATCTGAAATATGATGAAATACTCATGAAAGAAGGAAAATATCCCGTTCAGACTGGCTACCATGTGGTGTTTGCTGCCGTTCTGATACGCCGTGCACTGATTGTTGCCGCCACCTGTCTGAGCGTAGCTACAGGGTTGTGATTATGAATTGGCGGCAGATTATCAGAATTGTACTGTTGTGGTGTGGCGGAATGGTCAGCTCAGCATTGGCTGACGAACCACCACACCGTTCGCAGCAATACCGCAATGATTTGATACGTGCTTCTCGTGTGATCTGGGGATTGAATGCACCTGTAGCTGATTTTGCCGCTCAGTTGCATCAGGAGAGTGACTGGAAATCACGAGCTATTTCTCCTGTTGGTGCTCAGGGTATGGCCCAGTTTATGCCCACAACAGCAGATTGGATTAGTCAACGTATTCCTGAATTATCCAATAAAGATCCCTTCAACCCAGTCTGGTCTATACGGGCAATGGTTCACTATGACCATTGGCTATGGCAACGCATTAAAGCTGCCGATAAGTGCCAAAGAATGGCGATGGTGCTGTCTTCCTATAACGGAGGCTTAGGCTGGTTACTACGGGATAAGAAGAAAACCGAGGAAGTTGGTCTCAATCCGTGGGTCTGGTTCGGTCATGTTGAATCTCAGAATGCTGGCCGTAGAGCGTCAGCATGGAAAGAAAATCGACATTATTCCAAACACATATTACTGGAACTCGCGCCTCATTATTTGGCTTGGGGAGGTACCAGCTGTGCCAATTAAATTGTGGGCTAAACCTGTTTTATTGATTTTGTCGCTAATCGGCATGTTCGCTTTAGTTCACTGGAGAGGTCATACCACGGGCTTTCAGAAAGCAACGGAGATAGGAAACACTACATTAACACAGCAGAAAGCCGAATTTCTTCTGCTGGAAAAGCAACAGGCAGAACGGGAACTGACTGTACTCAATGCCTTGCATCAACGTTACCAAATGCAGGTCCATTCAGCGCATCAGGCAGAAGCCAATTATCTCAATGATATTGAACAACTCCGCACTCAGAACCAACAACTGAAGAGGAAAATTGACCATGTTACCCAGAGTTGGATGGATGAAAAACAACAGTTTCATTCTATTAATTGCGTGTTTACTCGTGGCTTCGTGCAGCAATACAACGCCGCCTTCGGCCTGCCCGGTGAACAAACTCGTCCTGCCTCCGTTACCTCCGGCGCTGATGAAACGTCCCGTGGAAATGAAAGCTCTGATGCCCAACTATGGCTATCCGGTATCACGCAACGAGATATCCTCGCCAATGTCATCGACAACGGGGAACAGTGTCTTGCATTGAAAGCGCAGGTTAATGGCTTGCTGGATTACATCGAAGGATTACAACAATGACATTACAGATTGAATTTTGGGCTGCCGTAGGTTTTCTGCTCTCTTTCCTCGGTTTCATTTTTGGTATCGCAAAGTGGTTATTCAGCAAAGCCGAAGAGCGACAGGAGGAAAGACATGCCTCGTTAGAGCAGGCGCTTAAAAATTCCGTGGACAATTGGTCTCAGCTCGAACGTGAGTTTATGCAGTTTAAGGCCGACTTGCCGCTGAATTACGTGCGCCGTGAAGATTACATTCGTGGTCAGACAGTAATTGAAGCCAAACTGGATGCGCTTTACAGCAAATTAGAGGTGGTGCAGCAGCACCGAATTGCCGGAGGTAAAAATGATTGATGTTGCTCGTGTTCGTCGTGAATCATTGCGCTGGAGTCTGTTGGTCGCACTGAATAAAACCCGCCCATATACCGCCAGTGAAACTCTGTTATTGGATATATCTCGCGCGATTTATCCTGACGTCACTGCATTGGAATTACGGAAGGAGTTGGATTATCTGGCAGACCGTAAATTAATTGACCTCAATAAACAGCCATCGGGTAGTTGGTTTGCTGACTTAACTCGTATTGGTGTTGATGTTGTTGAATATACGGTCGAATGCGGCCTTGGTATTGCTCGTCCTGAAAAGTACTGGAGTGAATAATGGCGCGTCGAAGCACAATCGATAAACTCCCAGAAGACGTTCGGCGCTGGTTGGAACGGGCGTTGACTGAATCAGGGTTTAGTGGATACCAGGAACTTGAAACCTTGCTGCGTGATCAAGGTTATGTAATCAGTAAGTCCGCTATTCACCGTTATGGACAAAAAATAGAAAAGCGATACGGTGCAATACGGGCGGCAACAGAAGCAGCACGGATACTCACAGAAGGTGCCGTGGATGATCAAGATGCACGTTCTGAGGCGGTGATTGCTTTAATTCAGACTGAACTTTTTGAAAGTATTATTCAACTTCAGGAAGCTGAAGACGGAGAAGTTGCGCCAAAAGAGCGCGTTACACTGCTTTCAAAGGTGGCAAAAAATGTAGCTACACTCTCTCGCGCTAGTGTGAATCTGAAAAAATTCCAATCTGAAGTCCGGGCACGGACTGAAGCTGCCGCAAGTAATGCAGAGAAAATTGCACGCAAAGGTGGATTATCTGCCGAAGCAGTTGCTGCATTACGTCGGGAAATATTGGGAATTGCTACATGAGTCAGCTTGCACCTGTTCTACCAGATACTTCCTCAATAGCAGCACCTGTCGTCTTATTGCCATACCAGCAACGATGGGTGGCCGACTCATCTCCTTTTAAAGTCAATGAGAAGAGTCGTCGAACGGGAATTACTTGGGCTGAAGCGTCAGATAATGTACTCATCGCCGCATCTTCTGCCGCTGCGGGTGGTATGAATGTGTATTACATCGCCTATAACCAAGATATGACCATTGAATATATTCAAGCCTGTGCAATGTGGGCTCGTGCTTTCAACTATGCGGCCAGTGAAATTGAAGAAGGGTTCTGGGAAGAAGACGAAGATGATAAGCACATCAAAACTTTCACTATCAAATTTCCAGACTCTGGATTCCGTGTAGTGGCGCTTTCTAGCCGTCCGTCTAACTTGCGTGGCCGTCAGGGGATCATTGTCATTGATGAGGCTGCTTTCCATGAACAGCTCGATGAATTACTGAAAGCGGCACTAGCCATGCTTATCTGGGGCGGTAAAGTGCGAGTGATCTCCACCCATAACGGGGATAGCAACTTGTTTAATGAGTTGCTGAACGACATCCGGGCAGGACGTAGAGATGGCGTTATCCACCGTATTACCTTTAAGGAAGCTGTGGCTGAAGGACTATTCCACCGTGTCTGCTTACGTACCGGACGTGAATGGTCACAAGAGGCTGAACAACAGTGGATGATGTCGGTGTATAAGTTCTACGGAGCTGGGGCATCAGAAGAATTGGACTGTATTCCTGCTAATGGTGGCGGAGCCTGGTTGTCCCGCGCTCTGATTGAATCTCGGATGTCTCCCGATACGCCAGTGCTGCGACTAACTTGTCCGAAAGGATATGAGCTTAAATCCGATGAAATACGCCGCACAGATACCGAAGAGTGGCTAAAAGCCAACCTGAAGCCGTGGTTGGATGCATTGCCTTCTGATGCTCGTTCGTTTCTGGGACGCGATTTTGGCCGCAGTGGAGATTTATCTGTGGATTATCCATTGCTGCAACAAAAAAATCTGGTACGCAGAGTGCCGTTCGTGCTGGAGCTGCGCAACGTGCCATTTAAACAACAGGAGCAAATCACTTGGTATCTAATGGATGGACTTCCTAATCTGCTGGGTGCAGCCTTTGATGCCCGTGGTAATGGTGCTTATCTGGCCGAATATGCCATGCAAAAATATGGTGCCAACCGTGTGCAGCAAGTCATGCCCACCGAAGGTTGGTACCGTGACAATATGCCTCCGGTGAAGGCTGCGTTGGAAGACGGCAATCTGGAGGCGCTGCCAAAGGATGAAGACACTTTGAATGACCTAAGGGCAGTACAGGTTATTAACGGTGTTCCCCGCGTACCTGATCAGCGCTCAAAAGCAAAAGCGGACGGCGGCAAGCGCCACGGTGATGCAGCGATAGCCCTTGCCCTAGCCTACTTCGCCAGCCGTGAAATTAACAAAGGTCCGGTGAAAACAAGTTCCCGCCGACGCCGTCAGTCTGCACGTATGCTGGAGGGATACTAATGGCTCGTGGTATCTGGGTTTCACCAACAGAATTTATTAACTTTTCCGAATTAAAGCAGTCGCTTACTGAGCAAATTGCATCGCGTAACCGTTCCATTGACTTCTACAGTCTGGGGACATATCTACCTAACCCTGATGCTATTCTCAAAGCTCAAGGACGGGATATTCGTATCTATCGTGAATTACGTACTGATCCTTTGGTTGGTGGATGTATTCGCCGCCGCAAGGCCGGAGTGAAAGCACTAAAACGTGGTGTAGAACGCAGTAATGCCCCTGTGAGAGTCTTTAACTTTATCCGCGACATGCTCACGGATTTGGATATGTCACGCATCATTGGCGAAATGCATGAAGCGGTTCTGTATGGTTATCAGCCTTGTGAATTGATGTGGAGTCAGCATCAATCATGGTCAGTGACGGATATCGTTAGCAAGCCACCTGACTGGTTCCACTATGATCGTGATAACCAACTGCGTTTTCGTGCTCGTGATGCAGGCGTTGAGGGGGAACTGGTTCCTCTCTATAAATTTGTAATGCCACGTCAAGACGCCACTTATGACAACCCTTACGGATTTCCAGATTTATCAATGTGCTTCTGGCCCGTCACCTTTAAGAAAGGCGGCATGAAGTTTTGGGTACGCTTTGCTGAGAAATATGGTTCACCGTGGGTAATTGGAAAGCATCCACGAGGTACTCCACAAAGTGAAATTGATCTGTTATTAGATTCGATGGAAGCGATGATTGATGATGCAGTTGCCGCCATTCCTGATGATTCCTCCGTTGAGATTAAAGAGGCAGCAGGTAAATCAGACAGCAGTGATATCTACCAGAACTTAATTACCGTCGCTCGCAGTGAGATTTCCATTGCGTTACTGGGACAAAACCAAACGACCGAAGCAAACAGCAATAAAGCCTCTGCACAAGCGGGATTGGAGGTAACGGATGATATTCGTGATGCTGATGTTGACGTTATCACCAGCGCCATTAATCAGGCTATACGCTGGGTCGTAGAACTGAACTTCGGTAACGTTGAATGTCCGGTCTATCGTCTTTGGGAACAGCAATCGGTTGATGAAACACAGGCTAATCGTGACGTTAAGTTGAGTCAGGCTGGTGTCAGATTTACTCCGCAATACTGGAAACGCGAATATCAATTGCAGGATGGGGATATTGATGAAACAACCTTGTCAACCACGCCTATGCCACCACTCCCACTGGCGTTCTCTGAAGCTGTTAACGCAGATTTAGCAGCACAGGACACCTTAGATGAAGCGCTGGATATTTTGATGAATGAAGGATCATTGAATGAATCGTTGGAATCTCTGCTGGTTCCTTTGTTTCATCGTGTTCAAAACGGTGCTAATCCCAGCGATCTTATAGGAGAGTTAGCCGAACTTTATCCACAAATGGGCGCAGATGGTTTGCAAGAGCGGCTAGCACGTGTTTTGTTTGTGTCTAACATTTGGGGACGCTTGCATGAGCATAACCACGCCTGAACTGGCGTATTGCATGACATTACCTCCCAAGCGAGCCATTGGTTATCTGCAATCTAAGGGCTACAAGATAACGTGGGATTGGGAAGAACTTTGGCAAGAGACTCATGCCCGTGCATTCACGGTAGCGAAAGTCACGCGTCTGGATATTCTGGAAGATATCCGCCAGGCGCTACAGCAGGCACTGGATGAAGGCAAGACTGATCGTTGGTTTCGTCAGGAGCTGGAGCCAACATTAAGACGTAAGGGGTGGTGGGGAACGCAAGAAACCGATGACCCTGTTACAGAGGAGCGTGTCACTATTCAGCAAGGTAGCCCGTGGCGCCTTGATACTATCTTTCGTACCAATATGTCAGTGCTATACAGTGCAGGCCGTTGGGCCGAACAGATGGAAAATATTGATGACCGACCGTACTGGATGTATACAGGTATCAACGATAACCATACACGCAAGAGTCATCTCGCATTGCATGGTTTGGTATTTCGCTCTGACGACCCATTTTGGCAAGCCTTCTATCCTCCTAATGGTTGGCGTTGCCGTTGCAGTGTAATTGCTCTCAGTCATGATGATGTTCGTACCAGAGGGACGAAAGTTATGAATTCAGGTAAAGCAATAGGCTGGGAGTTGAAATTGGTTTCACAACAAACAGGTGAGATGCAGCCCGTTGCTACATTCAACACCGGCATAACAAAAGTAGCGACTGATGTAGGTTGGTCATATTCGCCGGGAGCAGCATATCGTCCCGATTTGACCAGATATCAGGGGGAGCTATCTGGACTGGCCCGCCGCGAACTGGGAAGACAGAATGAGTAATATCACTATCACCATTAATGATGGAGACCTAAGACGTGGACTGCGGGCGTTAGAATTGGCTACTAATGATCTGACACTTGCCATGCGTAAAATTGCTGGAACATTGTCAGCAGAAACCGCCTTTAACTTTGAAGCTGAAGGACGCCCGACATGGATACCCTCTGTGGCTGCAAAGGAACGTGGTGATCAGACGCTGCAAAAAACTGCTCGTTTGATGCGTTCAGTCAGTACCCGATATGATTCCCACACGGCAGTTGTCGGTACAAACTTGGTCTACGGGCGTATTCATCAATTGGGAGGTAAAGCTGGCCGCAATCAATCTTTATTGCTACCAGCCCGGCCTTATCTGCCCGTAACAGAACAAGGAGAATTATCACCAGAAGCAACAAGAGCCGTATTAAGTACCATTCAACGACATCTTGAATCAGCGTCGCATCGTTAAACTTTGCCTCCCTATGCAGGTGATTTACCATTGTCATCCGCAAAAAACTTTATAAAGCGTTTACAGACTCAAATTTTCGGTATCTAATTGCATGCAGTTCTCCACTTTCCTATTTCCTTCCCCAATCCTTTTCTAAAGCAGATTAAAAGTAGTTTTTTCTGATTGTAGTGAAACTGTCTCTATCAACGTAATAGAGGTAGTGAAATGAAGTCACTTCACATTTTCAAATCCGGTACACATACCGATATGAATGGCAAACAATTGCCGTTCAGCCCCGCAGATTTGCAAGCTTGCGCAAAGGCTTATGACTCATCGTTGCATGAAGCACCGATTGTGATTGGGCATCCAAAAGACAATTTACCCGCCTATGGTTGGGTTAAATCGCTGACGTCTTCTGGTAATGATTTGATTGCAGAGCCTCAACAGGTTGATGTTCAGTTCGCTGAACTGGTCGATGCAGGCCGCTATAAAAAAATTTCTGCTTCTTTCTATTTACCTGATTCCCCAAACAACCCTAAACCCGGCGTGCTCTATTTGCGTCATGTCGGCTTTTTGGGTGCGCAGCCACCCGCCATTAAAGGACTGAGACAAGTTGAATTCAGCGAGCAAGAGCATGGTGTCGTGGAGTTCTCTGATTGGAGTGACATCACCAACGCTTCACTTTGGGGGCGTCTGCGAGAATTTTTGATCAGTAAATTCGGTATGGACGAAGCAGACAAAGCGCTTCCTTCTTGGCGGGTGGATTCATTACGTGAGGAGATTTATAGCACGACTCAGCCTGATCCTGCCTTTCATGAACCCAATAACACACATCAACATGGGGAAAACAACGTGATAAATGAAGAAAAAAAGGCGCTCGAAGATGAAAACACCCGCCTGAAAGAACAACTTGCAGCACGTGATGCCGCAGAAGTCCAACGTAGACAGAATGAACGACATACTGAAAATGTTGCGTTTGCTGAAAAGTTGGTAAAAGACGGCAGGCTGACACCTGCTGCCCAACCTATCGTAGTTGCGTTACTGGACACAGTGACTCAGGGTGATTCGCCTGTCGAGTTTGCTGAAGGTGATGTGAAAAAGCCACTGGCTACCGCGTTTAAAGATCTGCTGAGTTCTGCCCAGCCGGTTATTGACTTTGACGAACATGCAACGAAAGACCGTGTTGACCAGAATACATCATCAGATACTGCTGAGTTTGCCGATGCAGATCCTGAACGTCTGGCGTTGCATCAAAAAGCCGTCACTCTGGCGAAGAAGGAAGGTATCCGTTACGACGCAGCCGTTGCCCGTTGCCTGTAACACTGCGACCGTAACTATTGAGGAGAGATAAATGTCAGATTATTTGAAAGGCAAACGTATTGTTGACCCTGTACTAACCAGTGTTGCGCGTGGTTATAAAAATGCGACATTCATTGGCGAACATATTTTCCCTGTCGTCGAAATGGAGAAAGAAGGTGCTAGTGTGCCGACATTTGGCAAAAGTGCCTTTGTAGAATATGACACTGCGCGTGCTGTTGGTGCCAACAGTAACGTTTTGATCCGTGAGAAAGGCTCTTCGTTAGATATCGTGCTCAACGAACATGATCTAGCTGCACCTGTTGATTATCGCGAGAAATCAGAATCTTTATTTAATGAAGAAGCAAAGGCAATCCGCCGTTCCACAAATGGCGTGAATCTCAAGCGCGAACTGTATGCTGCACGATTGGCACAAGACCCTAAAGTTTATCTCAGTAAATCGGTGATAAGCCTGAAAAACGATACTCGATGGGTAGGCGGCAAAGGTAACCCAATCAAAGTCATTGAGGCTGGAATTGACGCCGTTCGTACTGCCATCGGTGTACGTCCAAATCTCATGGTTATGGGTGCTAGCGTGATGTCATTGTTGAAGTTCCACCCTGAAATTCAGGCGGCTATTGGAGCCAACGAACGTAAGCGTATCACAATAGAAATACTCAAAGATCTTTTCCAAATCCAGAACGTTGTCGTTGGTGAACCTGTTTCTACCCCAAGCATTAAAGAAAATCCTGTTGATATCTGGGCTGATAATTTGATGTTGCATTACGTATCACCTCCGCAGGCAGGAGCAGAAAGCGCTGATGAACATGAACCATCCTTTGGCTATACATTTCGGCGCAAAGGGATGCCTGTTGCTGATAAATATGAAGGTGTGGGCGGTAAGGTCAATTACTGTCGTTATACCGATATTTATAAAGTTGCGGTTGTTGGCGGTAATGCTGGCTACCTGATTACCAACATTGTGAGGTAAGGGAAATATCATCATGACAGTAACACAACAACCCGTATTGACGACAACAATTATCGCCAGTGCGAACATCATCCAGCATCGTTTAGTTAGTGCTGATAATGCACCGTGTCAGGCTGGAGCCGTTGCACTTGGTATAGCAGAAGTCAATGCGAAGGCTGGGGATGTCGTTCCAGTTAATGTCCTAGGCATTATTGCTGTTGAAGCTGGTGGGCCAATAATCCGTGGGCAAGTCGTACAGTCGGATAAGGATGCCTGTGTAGTACCACTGAGTTCAGCTGAAAATGCTGCCGGAACATTTGTCGGGTTTGCGCTAGATGATGCTACAGCGGCAGGTAATGTCATTCGCATCTTACGTGGCGTATGACATGTATTGCTCATTGAAAGACTTGCAAGAGCAGATACCAACGCAATCATTGATATGGCTGTCTAACGAAGAGTCTAATGCCCAAACGATCAATGAGCCTGTGGTTAACAGTGCCATGCGCTATGCCGATGAACTCATCGACGCCCATTTACGTGGGCGCTATATCCTGCCGTTGGTGGAGGTTCCCACGGTATTACGTGATGCCGCCATTACGTTAACACGCTATCGGCTGTATGCCCGCCGTCCAGAGGGTTCTATTCCTGAAGCCGTGGTGGATGATTACAAAATTGTTTTGCGCCAACTGGCTGACATCCGAGATGCCAAACTGACACTGGGCCTGCTTTCCACAGGAAAAGATGCCCCTGAACCGGGGGAGTTTCGTGTTCGGGCGCGTCGTCCCACCTTTGGGGGGAGTAAAGGAATGTTGGAGAAATACTGATGGATGTTTCGCCGATCATTGATGCCATTGTCATGAGGCTAAGAGAAAAACTACCTGGCTTACAGGTGGAGTATTTCCCTGAAAGACCAACTGAATTCAGGCTGAACCATCCGGTAGGAGCCATTTTAATCAGCTATCCTGGCTCTCGCTTCGACAAGCCTGAAGATGTTGGGGCGGTATTGCAGACACAAACTGTCATGCTCAATGCCACCATTGTTTTTCGTCAGCTTAATGGACGTCACGGTGCCGTTGCCACATTAGATGATGTACGCCGGGTTCTCGGCGGATTCCAACCACCAAACTGCCAACGAAAATGTTGGCTGGTGCGGGATACATTTCTCGGTGAGATAGCTGGCTTGTGGCAATACACGCTGGATTTTGCGACTGAAAGTGTATTTATCGAAGACTGTGAGTTACCGGATGGTCCGCCGTTAGCCCAAATCAATTATGAGAGAACTGAACAATGAAATACCTCTATACAGGCCCAGCAAGCGGCGTCACTTTAGCTGATGGCACTGAAGTCTTGCTCTGGTTAGGAAAAACTGTTGATTTACCGGAGCAGCATGATTATGTGAAGACATTGATCGCGCTGCGATATCTTCATCTACTGTCAGAACAGCAAAAAAATATCCTGAAGAAAAAAGAAAAGTCTGAGGAGGTCACTGATGGCCGCTAATTATTTGCATGGCGTCGAAACTATCGAAGTCGAAAAAGGCTCACGTCCTGTCAAGACAGTGAAATCCGCCGTGATCGGCTTAATTGGTACTGCACCGATAGGGCCAGTAAATGCAGTGACACTTTGTCTGTCAGAAAAAGATGCAGCTCAATTTGGTGCTCAAATGAATGGTTTTACCATCCCACAAGCACTGGATGCTATTTATGATCATGGTGCGGGAACTGTGCTGGTCATTAACGTTCTTGATCCTGAGGTGCATAAAGCTAATGTTGCCAGTGAAAACATTAGCTTTGATAAAACCACAGGAACGGCGAAATTGGCTAATCCCGTGGTCAGTAATGTCTTACTAAAAGCCACCTCTGGTAGTGCCCCTTATGTAGAAGGGCAAGATTATTCTCTGAATGCTCAAACAGGCAGCCTCAAGAATATCGGTAAAAACATTGCTGCGGGCGCCCCCGTGATTGCCAGCTATGACTTTGCCGACCCTACATTAGTGACGCCTGCTGACATTATTGGCAGCATCAGTGCAGCGGGTAACCGTACAGGTATGAAGTTGCTGCATGATACTTATAACCTGTATGGATTCTTTGCCAAGATTTTGCTGGCTCCTGTCTATTGTACCCAGCTAAGTGTAACAACAGAATTGATTGCCCTTGCAACTAAATTGGGCACCATGACCTATATTGATGCTCCGATAGGCACCACTTTTGTTCAGGCTATCAATGGCCGCGGCCCGTCGGGCACAATCAATTTTAATACCAGTTCTGATCGTGTCCGGCTGTGTTACCCACACGTCAAAGTCTATGATGCGGAAAGTAATAGCGAGCGCTTGGAACCATTGTCATCTCGTGCAGCAGGGCTGCGTGCCAAGATTGATGCAGACAAAGGTTTTTGGTGGTCATCCTCCAATCAAGAAATTATGGGGATCACGGGTATTGAGCGTCAGCTATCCGCTATGATTGATGATCCACAAAGTGAAGTGAACCTGCTCAATGAACAAGGCATTACTACAGTGTTCAATAATTATGGCTCTGGTTTGCGCTTATGGGGCAACCGTACCACCGCGTGGCCAACTGTGACACACATGCGTAACTTCGAGAACGTGCGCAGAACGGGAGACGTGATTAATGAATCCCTGCGTTACTTCAGTCAGCAATATATCGATATGCCGATCACAGCAGCGCTGATAGATGCCCTGACAGAATCTGTGAATGCCTATGGTCGTAAATTGATTGCCGATGGTGCTTTGTTAGGATTCAAATGCTGGTTTGATCCGACCCATAACGAAGAAACAGAGCTGGCATCAGGTCATCTGTTACTCAGTTATAAGTACACACCGCCACCACCACTGGAACGGCTGACATTTGAGACCGAAATTACCTCTGAATATTTGCTGAATTTAAAGGGGAATAATTAATGGCTGGAAAAATAGAAATTAACCGCATCACCAATGCCAATATTTATATTGACGGCAATAACCTGTTGGGACGGGCTGAAGAAGTGAAACTGCCAGACGTTTCCATGACTATGCAGGAGCATAAGGCGCTAGGGATGGTCGGCAAGGTGGAGCTACCGGCAGGCTTCGATAAACTGGAAGGCGAGATCAAGTGGAACAGTTTCTACCGTGACGCCATGTTATCTGCTGCCAATCCCTATAAGTCTCTGGCATTGCAGTGCCGTTCCAGCGTCCAGAAATTCAGTTCACAGGGGCGCATTGATGAAGTGCCATTGGTGACATATCTGACCATTTTATTTAAGAAGAATCCGCTGGGCACATTTAAACAACATGAAAATGCTGATTTTTCCAGTAGCTTTACCAGTACCTATATTAAGCAGGTACTGGATGGGGAGGAGCTGTTAGAATTGGATTATCTGGCCAATATCTTCCGTGTCGGTGGCATTGATCAACTGACCGATTATCGCATTAATATCGGAGGTTAAACTAAATAATGACAGTAGAATTAGTGGATAAAGACCTGAATATTCCCAGTGTTGGATTACCTAATGGTACATGGTTTGCTGTCTTAAACATTCCAGGTGTGGAGACTTTGTTTTCTACTCAGAAAACCAATGATCCTATTAACCGCACTCGTTCCAAAGCCAGAAAGCTTGCCGACTTGATTGATAAGTGGACTCCTCCGGAAGGTTGGTTTTCCGATATCGGTGCAGAGAAAGGGAAAGAATATCTGATAGATTTTTTCCGTAACTGTAAAGGCTTTCGCACTCACTAATGACAGGGGCATCAGCCCCTTTCTTCTTTAATCCCCTTTAATATTTCCGTTTCCATACATGAATGATACTGAATGAAACTTACAGAGGAATATCATCATGTTAACCACGACTTACCATCTTCAATTTCCCTATACCACGGCTGCTGGCGTTCGCATTGAAGAGCTTCAGTTATCACGTTTGAAAGTTAAAGATATCAAAGCCGCCCGGCGAGCCAGCGAAAACCCTACTGATTGGGATGATATTTTGATAGCACGTTCGACAGGATTGTTACCAGAAGATATCGAACAGATGGATGTCGCTGATTATCTGGCATTGCAGCAACGATTTCAGCAAGTTATCGGATTGGATCAGGGAAATAAAAACAGTGTGGCAAGCATCGGCGATGTTGGCACGATGGTTCCGGTTCCAGCCGAGCGAGATTGATAATCTGGCGCTGGATGAATTTGAATGTTGGTTGAATGAGGCCAACACTCAAATTAAACGCGAGAATGGAGACGGTTAATTGATGCAAACAAATATTGCCGCTAATAGTGTCTGGAATACTGGAAGTGAATTTTTCATTTTATTTCCCATTTAATGAGAGCTTAATTCGTGTCAACAGAATTTTCCATTGGTGTCATTATTGGTGGGGCTATTAGTGGTGCGTTCAGTTCTGCCATGTCCGGTACACGCCGTACTCTAGGAACTCTGGGAGAAACGACTCGCCAACTGGAGAACCGACAGCAGGCATTAAACCGTGCTATTGAACGTTACGGTCAACTTGGTTCCCGCAGTGCCCAGAGTTTGAATGCGGATCTACAACGCATCAGTCGAACGCTGGAACAGTTGAACCGCCAGCAACAGCGCTTACAGTCTGCTGCTAGCGTTCGTGCCCGCGTGCGATTGCCTGAATGCGATAATATGCGTACTAACTGGCTGAATGTGTTGCAGCGCAATACCCAGAATAACAAAGACTATTGGTTGCCCGATGTTGGGGAACAGGTTGAAGTGCTATTGGATGCCAATGGTGAAGATGGTGTTATTTTAGGTGCTGTCTATTCCAGTGTTGATAAACCATCAGCTAACAATAAAGACGTCCGTGGTATGACTTATGCAGATGATGCAGCTTTTTACTATGATCGTACCTCACACACCCTGACTATTAATGGCGGCATTCAGCACATTAAGATCGCGGTGGAAGCCAATGTTGTTATTCAGACACAGCAGGCAACTATTGATGCGCCGGAAACAATCGTAACCGGAAATATGTTAGTGAAAGGCCAATTAACTTACCAAAATGGACTGTCGGGTTCTGGTGGTAATGGAGCTGCTGCGACCATTCAGGGCAATGTCAGCGTTAATGGCAACATCCATGCAACGGGCAGCATCATAGATGAAGGTGGTAACTCAAATCATCATCCTCATTAGTTTCTTTAAACACCTTTAATATCAGATATGCCTACAGGGGATGATACTGTTCCCCATGAATACGAACTCACACTCTGTTTTTTGGCAACCCGCTCTCCAGAACTCAGGCAAAATTGCCTGTGGGCTGGATGATATCGCCCAAGCAATACTCATTATTCTACGTACACCACGTGGCAGTGATCCACATCGACCAGAATTCGGCAGTAACTTGCACCTTTATATTGATTACCCCATAGACCGCGCGATTCCCCACGTTGTCAGGGAATCTGTTGATGCTATTACACGTTGGGAACCTCGTTGCCAGTTGCTTTCCGTGAAACCAACTGTCAATGGAGAACACCTAACTCTGCGTGTGAATTGGACAGCAGTTGATGGCATTACACAATCTACGGAGTTGCTATGGCGCTGACAGAACCTGATTTTATCGAGCGTGATGTAGAGAAAATCACAACCGAAATGATTGCAAAGTATGAGGCTGATGTAGGTAAGACTTTGTACCCAGCACAGGCAGAACGTCTGCTGATCAATTTATTTGCATATCGTGAAGCACTAACCAGAATGCAAGTTCAGGAAGCCGCCAAGCAGAATCTGGTCGAGTTTGCCCATGCGCCCATTTTGGACTACTTAGGGGAATTGGTCGGAGTATATCGGCTACCCGCCCAACCGGCGCATACAATACTGCAATTTAGTGTTGATGAAGCATTAGAGCAAGATGTACTCATTCCAGTTGGAACTCGTGTTAATGCATCGGACAATATTACTTTTGCTACTAATACAGATGCTGTTCTGAAAGCAGGTACACGTTTCGTTAATGTCACAGCTACTTGTACAGATGCTGGATTATCAGGGAATAGCTGGCAACCAGCACAAGTTAATACATTGTTGGATGAAATCGACGACATTGACCTGCAAGTGACCAACACAATAGTGAGTAGTGGTGGTTCGGCAGAGGAAAGTGACGAGAGGCTACGTGTACGAATCAAGATGGCCCCTGAATCGTTTACTAATGCGGGCAGTCGTCAGGCTTATCGATTTCATACCATGCGTGCTCACCCCAATATTGTTGATGTTGCAGTCAGGTCTCCCATTCCGGGTGTTGTTGAACTGTTTCCACTATTGGCAACGGGGTTGCCAGATGAAAGCATTTTAACGCTGGTGAAAAGTTTTTGTTCTGATGAAAAAATCCGCCCGCTGACTGACACTGTATATGCAAAACCTCCCGTGAAGGTTGATTATACCATCAAGGCGAAACTGACCTTGTACAGTGGAGTTAATGCACCTGGTATTCAATCGGCAGCAGAACAAGCCATACAAACATGGGTAGCTGAACGAGCAACAACGCTAGGGAAAGATATTGTTCCCAGCCAAATCATCTCAACACTGTCTGTTTCTGGCGTCTATCAAGTCGTACTGGAGTCTCCTACGTTTCAGGTTGTAGGTGAAAATGAATGGGCGAACTGTATCGGTATCACTGTTGTGATCACTGGAGTCGCTGATGGTTAAGTTACATCTACCACCTCCACTAGAAGCTGATATCAGTATGCGTGCATTAGGTCAGTTGGCCTCCCGTTTTGATGATATCGATTTAACCCAATTAATGGTTTATCTCATTGATACTGTCGATAGCAGCACGCTGCATTGGCTTGCAAATCAATTCTCCCTATTTGGCGATGGCTGGGAGCTTGTCGAATCAGACAATGCTCGCCGCACGTTAATCAAGTCAGCTATAGAATTGCATCGGTGTAAAGGCACACCGTGGTCAATTCGTGAAATTATCCGTCGTTTTGGGTTTGGTGAAATTGATTTAATTGAAGGCACTGGTCAAATCAATTATGACGGTCATGCCAGCCATAACGGTAATTATGTTCATGGAGATTCAACATCTTGGGCAGATTATCGCATCATACTTCAGCAACCCATTACCAATGATCAAGCCTCGCTATTGCGCACTACACTGGCAGCGTTTGCGCCGGCACGCTGCCACCTTGCCAGCTTGGAATATCAGTCTGTATCAATTCGTTACAACAACACTGTCAGTTATGACGGTAGTTACAATTATGGGAGTAGTTAAAATGGCTAATTTACTGGAAACCCCACAGTGGTCAGAGGGCGTGTATCAGATAGAAACCTCAGACCCAGTGTTAGGTGGGCCTGATGGTATTTCCAATCGGCAGGCTAAACAGTTGGCCAACCGCACAAGTTATCTTAAACAGAAGCTAGAACAAAATGGGAATGAGCTGAAAGAACACACCGAGGCGAAAGACCCGCATACTCAGTATGCACCGAAAGCCAGTCCCATTTTCACAGGAACGCCAATCGCCCCCACACCTGCTAAAAACGCTAATAATACTCAGATTGCAACAACAGCATTTGTGCAATCACTGACGAATACGGCGAATCAAAGTGCTGTAGCTGCAAATAACAACGCTAATAGCCGAGTACCATCCATTCGTAAAGTGAATGGAAAAGCGTTGTCATCTGATATTTCATTGAATGCCGGGGATGTGGGAAGTTATGCTAAATCTGAGAGCGATAATACTTTCTTGCGCATTTCTAGCGATAAAACTGCAACCGTTGGCAGTTTACTGATTGATAGTAAAACTCCTTTTCCTAAATTGCGTTTCAAATCGAAAGATGGATATATATTGGGAATGAACGGTTCTGAAGGGAAATTATTGCATATCTATTCTGACGATCCCAAGAATCAGCGGCGTTACAATATATTAACGCCTGAGCGAAGCGGTACTCTTGCATTACAAAATGCAGCTATAAAATCTGAAAATGGTTGGTGGCAATGCGGGGATACAGGGATAGTTATTCAATGGGTTAAAGTTGCATCAGGTCAACAATCATGGGTAAGAGTAAACTATCCAATTTCTTTTAAAAATCAGTTTCTTGGCTACATCGCAAGTATGTCGAGTATAAATACATCAACAGGTCACACATTAGTACGTAATGCAACGTTATCGACGTTTGAATATCAAGCTGGCACTCCCAACAACAATGAGAATCCAGGCAAAGTTGTTCATATATTATTTTGGGGGGTATAAATGGTTTATTTCTCCAGAAAAGAAGGCGCTTTTTATAGTGAAGCTCATGAAGAATGTGTTGAAATAACAGCAGAGAAACACAATGAATTACTTACAGGGCAGTCACACGGTTTGTCAATTGTCAGTAATAAAGAGGGTTATCCAGTGCTTACTGAACGCGCTCCGTCCGTTTATCATAAATACGATGGTGAAAAGTGGATAATATCAGAAAGCGGTGTGATAAAACTTAGGCAGGAACAGCAGCAACAAGCAGAACATAAGAAACAGCAACTTATGTTCACTGTAAGTAAACAGATAGCTCCGTTACAAGATGCTGTAGATTTGGGGATGGCGAGTGATGAGGAAAATTCTCGGTTGACCGCTTTGAAAAAATATAGGGTATTGCTGAACCGTGTTGATGCTAACTTAGCGCCAGATATTTATTGGCCCGAAAAACCCAGAGTAATAGAATAAGGGCTGCAATAAACTGGCCCCAATAGTCAGACAGTCTAAGCAGCTAACACGGCCTAGGTTCGATATTATACCGAACTTAGACCATTTAGTTGAGAATTAGTCACCTGAAAGAATTATTTCGGATAATTCGTTCAATAGGTTGTCCATTCTCGTCAAAATATCGGCTTGGCCAAATTTCTGAGGGATGTACTCCGAGATTGTTCGCAATAATCCACTCTCCTTTAGGCCAAGGTCGTGATAGAGCATTAGCTAATGTAGATGAGCTAAGTCCCTCCTTACGTGATACCGCTGCTAAGGTAGTGCCGAGCTTACGTAAGGCAGCGATAATGTCGGCGGTATGCCAATCTTTTTTATTCATTTCCTTTATATCTCCATATAACAAACGCATGAATTATCCTATTTTGGGATATTTAAGTAAATGGTTGATATTCGATTTTGGGATATTAATCAAGGTTAAAGAAATGGCATCGATTTATTCATATGAATATCAAATGGTTATAAACGCTCTTCGTAAGGCTAGGATAGAAAAAGGTATTACTCAAAAAAGATTGGCTCAAGCCTTAGATCGACCTCAATCATTTATTGCTAAAATTGAAAATGGTGAAAGAAGGTTGGATGTAGTTGAATTTGTGCATATAGCACACTTGCTATCTGTCGATCATGGGCTAATTTTAGAAAAAATACTGTTCAAAAAACCACCTAAAAAGCCAAAACGAGCAGAGCTTATAAAATAAAAAATCCCATTTTGGTATAAATCAACAATCGATTGATATTTAATCCTAAATGTTTAGTAGGATTGAATATATGGTTTCAATTTACTCTGATGAATATCAAATAGTTATCAAAGCACTCCGTGAGGCTCGTATAGCAAAGGGGGTCACGCAAGAGAATTTAGCTCAAGCGCTAGATCGCCCTCAATCGTTTATTGCGAAAGTTGAGAATGGTGAAAGAAGATTGGATGTTGTGGAATTTGTTCATATAGCACATTTGTTATCATTAGAGCCAAGTGTTCTCATAAAAAGAATCCCAAGAAAATATTCCTCGATATGCTGATAACTTTCTATCTATGCTAGTTTCATCAGATAGCGTAGCTAAAGAGGGATTCACATAGTTAACTATGTGGTAGAACAATTAGGGTTTAATATCCCTAAAGTTGTTTTTTGTACTCCGTGTTATGTAATGTCTATACACGTTTTACTTGTCTAACACTATAATTGGAGCTATCTGCGCTCCTTTTGCGCAGATAGATGTAACTAAACCGGTTTCGCTCCAGGTTGGAGAGGGGGCTGGCTTATGAGGTCATGAGGTCGGCCTTTTCAGCTATAGCGATTTCCCCAATTTTCGGAGCTTCGGCTCCCTTAGTTTGACCAACGATTTTTACGCGTTGCGTATTGCTAACTTTAATGCTGAATTCCGAAAATGACTTCACGTTTTTCCTATCTATACGCTCATGCTTCTCGTTCAGTTAGGTGAATTTGCCGGGCGCTTTTTAATAACTTCTTAGTCTCAAGATAGAGGTTTATAAGGCTAAAATAGCTTTACATCAGAGGTAGGTTCAAGTTCAACTAAAATCATAGCTAAATGCATTCCAATCATTTTCATTTGGTTAGGCATTTCATTCTGTACTGTGCATTATGATAAAGGTGTTAACCCCATTTTAATGAGTGCAGAATATACCGCCTAGCTGTGCGGAATTGGTTACCTTGCTACAGATTTAAAGGAAAAATGGGTAAATTGAATAAATTACAGTCATATTTATGACGTTAGTTGTGTAAAAATTTTTCAATAGATGAAACACAATTGTCGCTTCATTTATCGAGCGGATAGGCGAAATTTATCGCGCGCGGCATCAAGATGCAGTACTGAGGTGAATGTTTTCCCAGGTAAAATCAAATCAGCCCAAATTTCATCAGAAATTACCGTTGCACCGTACTTTTTACAGAGCGTTAATAGTCGGGTCAATTCGTCGTGATTCCAGCATCGGCCAGTAGGATTGTGTGGGTTACATAACAGGAGCAAAGGCGGTCTGTGTTGCGCCAACACTTGCTCTAAATGACCATAGTCAATTTGATAACCTTCAGGACTTTCAAGTAGCGGGTTTTCAATAACCACCCTGTCGTTCATGGTGATGATTTTGGCGAATGAACCATAGTAGGGCCCTTGTACAATGACACCTTCCCCCGGTTTACTGAGCGTTTATATCAGTAAAGCTAATCCAGGTATGACACCTTCTATCGACGTAAACCAATCACGGCATAAGGTCAATTTATGACGTCTTGAAAACCAGTCTATTGCGGCCTGGTAATAATGATCGTCACGTTCGCTATAACCAAAAATACCGTGGTCAGCCCGGGAGTGGAGTGCTTGTAGGACTTCTTTTGAGCATTGAAAATCGAAATCAGACACCCACATGGGAAGCAGGTCAGTCTTATCTAAGCGCAAGGAACGACCTAAAAAGTCCCACTTAATGGAGCTTGTATTGTGGCGATCGATTATCTGGTTGAAATCAGGCGATTTCACGTTGGGTTTCCTTTTTATTCAGGGAATTTTCCGGTGCGATCCTTGCAATACCAAAACCGGTAAAGCCGTAGATAAGAGCCAGGAAGACGGCAGCATAGCACTGGATAGCCCAGGGCAGTAGCTCAAGCGTGCTGACACCTAATGTAGTCGCCATATAAATGCCGGCAGCAGTCCAGGGGATCAACGGCTCTATGACGGTACAGCCATCTTCTATTGTTCTCGACAGGTTTTTATTATCCAGTCCCATGCGACAATAAGCCCCTTTGAACAGCTCCGCCGGGATAAGGAGAGCCAACTTTCCGTTGCAGGTGGCGCCCGTTACCAGAATAGTTGTTGCCAAAGTTGCAGCGATAAGTTGCCCGGTTGTGTGAACAACCTGTAGAAGCCGGTTAATGATGCAGGTCAAGGCGCCAGTGAGTGCTAAAGCGCCGGCGAACGCGAATGCACAAAATGCAAGCAAGATAGTACTCATCATCGATAACATACCCCCCCGATTGAGCAGACGGGGAACATCGCTAACGGCTCCGGCGATGTTATGTCCCTGATCAAAGAACATTGAGAGATTGAAGCCGTCTATCAACGCATTAAGGCCCTGTTTAAGGGTGAGCCCCTGGAAACCTATACCAAGTACAATAGCCAATGCACAGGCAGCCAGCATGACCGGTATCACCGGACGTTTTGTTATTGCTCCCCACAAAACCAGTATCGGTGGCAAAATTAACAATAAATTGAAGTGATACAGGCTTTCAAGAGATTGAATAATTTCTGTGACTTTTTCAGGTGTTGCCACGCTACCTGTTAAGCTTGTATGACCCGCAATAAAATAAACAATAGCGGCTAAAACAAAACCCGGAATAGTGGTATACATCAAATGTTGCACATGGCTGTAAAGATCAGTATCAGCAACGATGGCAGCGAAGTTAGTCGAGTCAGATAACGGTGAAATTTTATCACCGAAATATGCGCCTGAAACCACCGCGCCCGCCGCTGCCGCCAAAGACACATCAAGGCCAGCGGCGACTCCCATCAGAGCGACGCCCGCTGTTCCGGCTGCCCCCCATGACGTACCGGTACAAACTGAGATAACGCTTGTGATAAAGAAAGCCGCAATCAGTATGTATTGAGGGCTAATCAGTTTTAACCCCCAATACATCATATAAGGTATGGTTCCGCTGAACATCCAGGTCCCAATTAACCCACCGACGCAAATCAGTATCATCATCACCGGCATCGCCTTGGCGAGCTTTGCTACAATCGCATCAATGATGTCATTCCAACGATAACCTTGCCAATATGCCAAGGCTGCTGTTATTCCTGCTGATATGAGCAATAAAGATTCAATGCGTAAATTCAGTTGACCATACCCAATAACCAACAGTAAAAGCATTGCGGCGATTGGCAGTATAGCGAGTCCCAAATTAAGCTTTTTCTTATCATCCATATAAAAACTCCAGTTTCAGATAGATTGTTGAAATAGAATAATGAATTTATTTCGAATGAGATGTAACAGAGATTACTTTTTTATGTAACTGGTTTCATCAGATGTGAAATATGATCTGTATATCACTTTTATTCTTATTCTTATGCTTATGTGCAATGCTTTTCATTACCTTATCGGAAAAACGGAATCTCTGATGACAAGTTCGGCTGAAAACATATTCATTTGTGGCGTTATTTCTTTTTGGGCACTGAGCTGTAACGCCAGATTAGCCGCCTGCTGAGCCATTCGTTCTATTGGGTTATGTACGGTGGTTAAGGGGGGATAAAGATATCGGGCCGGGACAATATCATCAAACCCAACAATCGACAGTTGTTCCGGTAATTTGATTTTCCGTTGATGTAAAGATCGCATCATACCGGCAGCCATGACATCGTTAAATGTGACTGCCGCAGTAAAGTTGATGCCGCTGTCTAAGAGCTTTTCTGCTGCCAATTCCCCACCTTTTTCGTTGAATGGAACGCTAATAACCCAATCGCCTGGTACGGTGATACCCGCATGAGTCATTGCAGCATGATATCCCTCAAGACGGAGCCTTCTATTATCAATCGGTAGATCTGCTGTTACACAAGCAATTTTTCGATGACCGTTTTGCAGAAGATAGTGGGTAGCAGCCTGAGAAGCACTGACATTATCTAACCAAATGCACCGGTTGGCGATGGCAGGGAAATATCGATTGATAATCACCAATCCTGGTGTATGCGCCGCATAACGTAATACGTCTACATCACTCATCGTACTAACATGCGCGACTATGGCTTCACATCCCTGATTAATTAAAAAATCTAAGGCAGATTTCTCAAGTTCAGCTTGATATCCTCCACTACAAACCATCAACTTTACTTCTTCCTGCCGGGCAATTTTTTCAACCCCCCGAGCCAAAAGGGAAAAAAAAGGATCGGCCAGATTGCCAGTGAGTAAACCCAACATATTTCCCGCATCGTTTTGCCAGGGCAAGTGCAGCAAAATTACGGCGATAGTTGAGTTCACGCATGGCTTTTTCGACACGTTCACGAGTGCCTGGTTCGACGTAAGCCGTGCTGTTGATAACGCGGCTGACAGTGGCTACGGATACTCCAGCTTGATGTGCTACGTCTCTCATAGTGGTCATGCTCCCTCCTCAGCAGTTATATAAAATAAATCATATCCCAATGAATAGAATAAGAGCGGTTGGGAATACGAATTGGGTTTTCAATATACCGACGATAAAACGCTTAACAACCCAATCTACGACCGGGTTTTGAAAACCAGCTATGAAGCTGATTTACGTCACGGATTTATTCAGTGTCATATTCTGTCACCTACCCTGATTAAGTGACAGAACATATGGAACATAAGGATCATTCTTAATCCAACAAGAAATGGTTCATGGATTTAAAGTATTTTGGTGGAATATAGAGATCATAATTATTTTCTTCGCAAAATAGTTTCAATTCAATAATTGATCTGATTGATAATTTCTCATGGATACTTTCGAAATACTTTTCCACAGTACGGCATGAAATTTTCATTTCATTAGCAATGCATTGGCTACTGATGCCACGGCAGAATAAAAAGATTATTGTCCATTCTTTTTCTGTCAATATATTATTAGGCGGTCTAAGCTTAACAGATATAATTGTATCATTTTTAATATAATGATGTACTGAAAAATGATTGATTTCTTTAATGTGACAAATTATGCCAATACATTGATTATTTTCATTCATTAACGGGTATTTTTCACAAAAATAGGGTTTAAGTTGTTGACTATTGCTTTGAAGATGAGCCCCAATAGATGATATTCGTTGCATAGTCTGTAAAACCTTACGATCATGTTCTTCAAAAAGGTGAACAAGATGATTAAACGGTATCGGTAATTCTTTGGCCGTATATCCCGTGACATTAACGTGTTCAGGTAACTTATTTAGTTTAATAAATGCGTTATTTGCATATATTAAACGAAGTTTCTTATCTTTTACAAACCATGATTCATGACTTCTATCCCACATATTTGTTAACTGAGGGGTAATTTGACTCATATAGGACCTTCAATAATTATTGAATATGAAAGAGAAAAATATTTCAACAATCAGCAAAAGCAGCTATTCGTTCTATCGGGAACGATCCCCTTATAATTAGAAGTTATAGTATTGCTATGATCTCAACAGTATGCGTGCCCCCAGATTAAGATTGTTCTTAATCATACAGTTCAAACTCCAGTTTCGAATTGTTGT
>NZ_JAJAFX010000074.1:0-25346 GCF_025384845.1 Photorhabdus temperata
TCTACCTGTTCCGGTTCGCCTATGACCATTAAAATCCGCACCTTAAACCGCCAGAAAAAATCATAACGACAACGCAGGTGGTAGATCAGCTCCTGGAATATCGGGGCAGGCTCGGGAGATACAGAGACGGTTTCAAGCGCACTCTTTTGTTTCCGCCAGCAATGAAAAGCGATGCGGGCATCATGGATAAACAAACGTGTTATCAGAATAAAAATCAGAGAAAACAGTACACTGGCAGCCAATACATAGCACTGAAACGCCCATTGCTTCTCTAATAACGACTGCTCCTGTATTTTTAACCACTCGGGTTTAAACCATATCACCAAACTACAGACGGTTATCAGCATCAACAGCAAACCGAAAATACTCCAGAATAGCGTCAGATATCTTTTCATGCTGCCTCCTGTGTTTCTGCTGGCTTAATCACCATAAACCAAGGTGTCAATACATCGGGAGCGGGGGTACTCATCACCAATTGCGCCTGCTTTTCGCTGGTTACGGCATCAATGGCAACCGCTGCTGCTAGCCAGGGTGAAGCTATGCCGGTGAAACCGGTCTGAACGTCAATGTCACACTGTTTTTCCGTCTGTTTCCCCACATTGGGCAGTTGATCAATTAATGGTGTAAATATCGCCTGAGCCTGGTTATCACAGCCCATGCCCGTAAACCATAATTGCTGAATAGCATCAGCCGGAATATCTGCCCACAGTAACGCCTGTGACAATGCATATTTCATGTCACCCTCCCGGGTAAGTTCAGGCCGGTGCATGACGGCGTGTATGGCGGGCATCAGCTCAGGTTGAGACATGAACAGAGTACGTTGGCGAATAGGATGATTCAGTAATAATGCAACGGCAGTGTCACCTTGCCCATCAATGACGCCGGTCACCAACCGAATAGCGACTATCAGCAAAACCGCGTTATGACGGGGCGTATCCAGCCAGCCATCAATAATATCTAACCCCATTCCCGGCAATATTGATAGCGGAGTATTGATACCGGACGCCTCCCAGACTGACTGCCAGACAGCTTCATATTCCGTTGCATCTGAGCCGGCATCAATCTGCAACGACAAGAAAACCGAATGATGAGGCAACTGACGCAATACTGTGCCTAGTGTTTCATCGGCTAATAGCGCGGCCATTTTCTCGTGAAGCTGTTCACGGATAGGGCGTTCCGGCATGTCGAAACGTATCTGGCGTATGACCTGACCATTAGCCATATCCACCCATGAAGGCAATCCCTCCTTTTGAGCCATTAACTGTATCGCCAGTGAACCTGTCATGACAGTTTGGGGAAGATGAGTCACATGGGCCAACACATTTAAATGGCGCTGACCTCGCTGCGTTTCCTGATATAACAAGATATTCCGCTCATAATCCCAAGTATCGGACCATATCTGGTTGAGTTCGTAATACAAACACCTCACGCCAAATACGCCTGCCCACATCAGAAATGGAAAAACCAGAAAACAGCACCAGAACCAGGGAGTATGAATCGGCACATTGGCGGGCCAGTACACCACAGTAGCGAAACCACCCAGTGATATAAATATCACCAGTGCGATTAGCCAACGTTTTATAACCGGTACAAGCTTACGCTCTGCCGGTAAGGGGATTGAATGCATGTCGACGGGCATAAATTAACTCACTGTTGCATTATTTAAAGAAGTTATCAGCGTGCAGCCGCAACCACAGCGGTGACCATGAAACGCCACCGGCAAGCTGTTATCTTTTATCGTGGGATGACCTTCGATAATCGTGGTATTACCGTGTTTCGGGCAGGAAACCGGATCGGTTTTACGTGCAGCACCGAGACCGCCGAATTTCATTTTCTGCGAACCACTCAGTACCTGACCACCGTGGGTCGTTTTATCGTGAATACGGATAATGCCTTTCATTCTATAGCCCCTTGTTTTGTTAATTTCTTTTCAATTTCGTCAATACCAGCATCATCAGTGGTTTTAATAAGGTTACGCTTAATATTCACAGTTTCTTTCAATGAATCAGTCTGGATAATTAAGCTAATCGTATTTTCACCTTTTTTCTTCATCGTTACCTGTTTACTATTTACCTGATAGGTCTTACTGAATAGAGAAGGTGTAATTACCAATTGATCACCATAAATACCCAATACAGGCCGATTCGTCAGTCGAATACCGTTAAAGGCAGACGCGATTGCAGCAACAACTAATAATATCCCCATTGAGGCGGTAATACTGAATTGCACAACAGCAGCCACACCTAATATGACCGTAGTAATATAAAAACGTTCCTGACGAAAACACAAATAAGGCGAAAGTTGCTTTCTATTTACTGAATTGAATGTCTGTAATTCAGCAAAACGGAAGTTATTATAACTCATAAGAAAACCGATCACATACATACATCCCAAGGGAAGCGTTATACAACCAGACAACATAGCCAAAAAGAGCGCCAGCTTTTTATGAACAAAAAGCAATAATACACTGACCATCTGTATCGCAATAGCAATTACTATCAGTTTCGCAATAGGATAAAACTCCTTAAGAGCCTCTTGATCCTGATAAGTTAAACTATCCAGAGCTGTCTGCTGTAACTGAACATAATAAAAAAATCCTACGATAGCTATCAAATCAATAATCAAACCTAGCCAAAAGACTATACTCAACTTTTTCATAAGAACTCCAATCAATCATTTTAATTAAAATTACGGTTTCTCTTGTATTACACAATACTTTCATTCACGCGAGCAGGAGCCATTAACTGAATGTTAATTTCAATCCTCCCTGCATGAGACAGTTACTTTTCGTTTTTTACTTTTTCACCTTTAACCTCTCCTATCATTACACCTTCGTCGGTTTTTTCCAGGGCAAATAGTCGCGTCGAAAACAAAGCCGGGAACAATAATTTCGTTCATATGCTTGCTTTTATTTATCCGTAGATGAATGAGCCATTGCAATCTTCTCTTGCAAACGGGTATATGCTGACAACTGACGATCATATAATGCCCGCCGTTCTTCCCGCGTCTGATTCGCCAACACATAACGCCATAAATGTACGGGATTATTCGCAGCGCTGACATTAATTGGATCATCAGGATCAACCTGACAAGCCTCTTTCACTTCCTGAGGCCATTGCGGCATTTTGCTAGTTTTCATACCAACATAGCGAGCGATACTGGTCAATAAGGTTATAGGTAATTGTATAATCTCAAATAACCATTCCAGACGAGAAGTTATCCGTATTTGGTACTGTAATCCAAAAACATAGCTTTCTTTCCGTTTCTCAATGGGAGGGCATAAGTAAGATAATATCCGCCTGTTCCTGTAAACACGCTTCTTCCATATAGCAGCGAATAAATTCCCAATAACCCGGCATCATTTCCCTCAAGCCGGAAAGCCCAAGGCTAAAGGTATCCAATACCGTTTCTTGATCGTCTGCCAGAATATGACCGTAGATACTCCATTCCGGCATCTTACCTTTCCCCATTGTCCGAGTAAAAAATACCTCTTTCCAAGGAACCGATAATACCGTGCCATTAAAACGGTAAACATGGATCATTTGGGTTTTGCGATTAAAGCGAATTGGGTAGTGTGTCGTCGCAAACCACTCTTTTAGGATAAATTTACCACTAAAATATAAAAAAAACATGGCAACCAGTTGAAAAATAAAAAAACCAGCTAAGATCTCATAATTTCCATTGAAACCCTGGGAAATCATAATAACAGTGAAAAATAACGATAATCCTAAATAACCAAAAAATAACGTCGCGGATAGTGAACTGATAAATCCCTTATCTCTATAGTTCTTATCTACTGTCTCCATATAAGTGGAGTTCATACGGATCACTGTATTGTAATCAACAATATACCGACCATCTTTGCCCTCTATTCTAGTCGGTTTTCCCTGATAAAATTGATCGTCTTTCTCTTGCTGAGTCAACGGACGATTCAATTTATAGGGTATATACAATCCATCTAATTGCATAATTACGCCTCCGCCAGAGTTTTATCAAGACAACTAGCCACACCGGGAACAATAATTTCGTTCATGTGTTTGCCTTTATTTATCCGCAGACGAATGAGACATTGCGATTTTTTCTTGCAAACGGGTATATGCTGATAACTGGCGATCATATAATGCCCGACGTTCTTCCCGCGTCTGATTCGCCAAAACATAACGCCATAAATGCACAGGATTATTCGCAGCGCTGACATTAATCGGGTCATCAGGATCAACCTGACAAGCCTCCTCCACTTCCTGAGGCCATTGCGGTATTTTGCTGGTCTGCACCGCAATATAACGGGCAACACTGGTAATTAGAGCAAATGGCAGCATTATCCACCCAAAAAGCCAGTCCAAACGAGAACCCATCCGCATCAGATACTGTAATCCAAAAATATAACTTTCTTTCTGTTTCTCAATGGGAGGGCATAAAGCAATAATATCCGCCTGTTCCTGTAAACACTCTTCCTCCATATAACAACGGATAAATTCCCAATAACCCGGCATCAATTCCAACTCACCAGAAAGTCCCAGACTAAATGTCTCTAATACCGTTTCCTGATCGTCTGCCAGAATATGACCTTCGATACTCCATTCCGGCCACTTGCCTTTTCCTATTGTCTGGGTAAAAAACACCTTTTTCCAGGGAACCGATAATACTGTGCCATTAAAACGGTAAACATGGATCATCTGGGTTTTGCGGTTAAATCGAATTGGATAGTGTGTCTTAGCAAACCACTCTTTTAAAATAAGTTTGCCACTGAAATACAAAAAAAACACAGTTGCAGGGATCATAATCATAAATCCTAATAATGTATTTTCTTTAATTGCTCCATTCAAAATAGATAGATAGATCGTTTTTCCAGTAAAATATAAAGCCATTCCTAAGAAACAACAAAATACCGTTGCATTAAGAGAACTAACAAATCCCTGCTCTCTATAATACTTATCTACCGTTTCCATATAAGTAGAATTCATACGGATCACCGTATCGTGATCAACAATATACAAACCATATTTAGCGGTTATCTGAGTTGGTTTTCCCTGACAAAGTTGAGCATATCTTTCTCCCCTGGTCAAAGGGCGATTCAATTTATAAGGGTTATACAAGCCATTTCCTTGCATAATTACACCTCCGCCGAAGTCATTAATTTATTAAAAGCATCCATTTCCATTCTGCTATCGGGCCAGATAGCAGGAATATCCTCTTCACCCGCTGGAATTTTGCGCCACAAGCAGGCTGCCAACCATTCCTGGATCTCATCTTTTTTCTTCATCGCCAAATAAATACTGGCACCAAAGTAAAACAGCAAGGTAATAACAATACCTACCGGCCCCAAGGAAAAGATAATCAACACCAATCCACTTAGCGCAGAGACCAGATAGGCAATTCCTAGGCTTATATTGCCTTTATTAAAAACCTCATCCCAAGCATGATACCCATCCCATGCCACCCCAACGATCCCAGCCCAAGCTCCAAGGACTTTTACCCTCCCAATCCATGTTATTACCTTGGTCAGCAGCTCTTCCCCCAAGACAGAACCCAGCAGAGGCTTTAACCTGAGTACCTGAAAATTTTTCAACAACCGTTCACAAGTTTCAGCGAGAGCCCCCATTGCAGCGACCAGATCCGCTGCAAATCGGGTACACGCCTCAGTCTTGCCCTCTGGCCACCCAGCCGCGCGCAATGCGGAGATCTGCAACACCAGCGAGAAGGTACAGCCGATAAAGGGCGGGACATGTGCCAACTGTTCGGCAGCACTCTTGACAGAACTGCCCTCTAACTGCGCCAGTTTTGTGCGTAATGTTCCCGGAAACAGCTCCGCACGGATCTCATCGACAGAATGCAAGGTTTTCACCACAGACTTAGCCCGTTCCGCCTCGGGTAAAGCCCGGGTCTTTTCCGCTTCACCTGCGTCTGCCAGCGTAATAAATTCGAATTCCTGCTCGCCCTCCATCGGCAAGCCGTTAATCTTCAAACGACGCATTTCAGAGTCAACGTAGTGACGCAGCTTATCTGAGGAAGAAGGCTGTTTCAGATCCGCCATCAGGCTCATTTGAGTGACCACCGCGCTGAGAAAATGTTTACGTTTTCCGACAAACTTGATGACTTTTAATTCCTTGCCATGCAGTTTAGCCAGCAAAACCAGTGCGGGAATCGGCGCTTTCTCCACCGCTTTATTCATCACCGCAAACAAAGTGCTACTCAGTTCATTCAGGTACTTTTCCATCGCCATGGAAGCGGGTTTATGGAAGTGTTTAGCGATGTCTTTAAGCCCATCGGGTATTTTATCCCAGGCGAGAGAGCCGTAGTTTCCTCCGGTCTTCAGGACCCCGTGAGCTTGCTCTATTTTTTTATCGCTGTTCATCACCAGCGCACGTAAGATCAGATTATCCGGCGTGATGGTGTCGCGCATCATCTGCTCTTGAAAATAACGGGAAGCTCCCAGTTTATCCTGCATCCCGTAAATACAATCATGGACTGACTGGGTAAACAGCGCGCCGTTGTAATCGTCCGTGCTATCAAAGTTATGGTCAAAATAGTCCAGCAGGGTCTGACTTTTCAACCAGTCCAGATACATCTCGGTCATCGGGGAGATAATGGTGTTGTCGTACCGCGTCAGGTCGGTAGTGAATCGCTCCATAAACGCGTTTTCTTTATCACGGTCGATGTACTTCTCGTAATCCGCCCAATGTTTTTGTACCAGAGGCTTTAATGCCGCATCATTTAAGTAATGCGTGGTATCCGCTCGTTTTTCAGAGCCAGGAATGTAATATTCACCCTCAAAACTGCCGTACCGGGCTTCATTCTCTTCCGTTTCATCTTTAGTTAACTGATCACGCTCAAACTGACGGCATAACACCTCTTTCAGCGTGCTCAAGGAAGCCGAAAGCGCAATCCCCCGGGTATAGTGTTGATTCTCATGAAACTGAGTCTTTAACCGATAATTCATCAGGGCGGTAATGTCCTGCACCATAGCAACCGGATCAGGCAGGAACAGGATAACCCCTTTGTCGGGCATTAATTCTTTAGCTGCCCACCACAGGTCATTCTGATCAAATAGAAATTTCCCATTCCAATGAGAGCTGGTGTAATCTGCGATACGCCGGTTGGTATCTATTCGCGAGTGGTATTCCGCTACGGTATCCGTCAGTGACGAGAACGGCAGCGCATTCTCCCCCTCTCCACGGTTGAGCCATTTTTCCATATCAAAACGTTGCATATATCGCGCACGGTAGGCCGGATCTTCGTGCTTTTTACGGACCGCCTCTGTCCATTGCACCCCAGACCAGGCAAACCAAAAGGCACTGTTTTTAAAGCCTGGCGGCAACACCGGCAACGTCACCAGCGAAGCACGCGCCAACTCATTTGGCTTATCAATGCAAGGTTTCATTTCACCACTGGCTAAACGGGGTAGCACTTTGCCATGTTCCGGCAAGGGATAGTAGTACCCCTCGTCGGTAATGTAATAATTGATCCAGCCACTAACCAACTCATCCCAAATATACAGAAAGCCTGCACGCAACAGACGGGTGGTATAGCCCGTCTCACCTTTTTTCTCTACCGGCGGCATCTGAATGTTCGCAGGCAAATCCGGTATACCATCCCCTTGCGCTTTGATGGCAGGACGGACAAGTAAAACAGGCAATCCCTTACGGGTACAAAAACTACAGCCAGGGTTTATCACAATAAAATCTCCTATTGCACACCATGTTATTTCAGGTTTTTCAGGTTAAAACGGCTAAACAGCGTTTCGTTCTCGTTAATGAGAATCGATAACAGTATCCGACCTTTTAAATCGTCATCGGCTTTCCATACACCATCGTCTTGATATATTGATATTTTATCCGTTACCTCATAGTAATTCGGTATCGGGTTCCCGAGTTCAACTTGTTTAACCCGCATCTTTACCGGACATAGCAATAAATTGGCTTTGTCTTGTGAGGGTTCGCATTTACCTGTTTTTTCAACTGATTGGAAAGACAGTTGATCACTGGGATCACGATTAAGCTTCTTTGATAATTCTCCAGGTTCAGCACAGCTGGACTGAATAGCCTTTTCAATTTGATGTGTATACGGTGCGCTGTCGCATCCGGTTAACCCCATGCTCAAAACAACAAGGCTAAGAAGGCTAAAAATGTGTTTCTTATGGATCATCATTTAGAATTCCGTCCATTAAAATGGCAGGTAATTATCTTCACGGGTCATTTCCCGCCACTGTGTGTCAGTCCAGTTTATGGTGGTACGCTGGTAATACCCCGCAAACTGTTGGCACTGACTCAATAGCGTTTTCATTTTCGGCGCTTGATGAAACGCTTCATTCAGGGTGATGCCATGTAACGCAAAAGCCGTCAGATCCTGTCTATCTGTCAATGACCACCGTGTCATGGCGATATCAAGCAGTACATCAATACGGCGGCTAAGTGCCTGCCGCTCCGCCATATCAAGCGTCGCCGGCAACTTAGTTAATACCTGATTAATCAAACCAATACGTTGAATCTGGGCAAACGGCGTTGGCATTTCTCCCTGCTGATAACGGGCCTTTTCCGGGAAGGCCAGCGTATGCCAGTCACCTTCCAGCCAAAATGTCCAGTGAGTAATGTCATCCGAAGCAATTCGGCGTGAAAATGCCCAGGGAGTCATCATCCAGTGCAAATGAAACAAAACACGGGGATCGTAATAACGCAGGATATGCCCCTGTTGTTTCTCCTTGAGATACAGGGCATTGACCAGCACATTCTTTATTGCTTCCGGAGACAAATCGCTTTTAAGCAATAAAGTGAAAAACGGCGGAGAATCAGGATCGGTTTTCAGACGTGCTTCATTGAGCAGACGAGACCAAACAACAGACGGTAACTCACGCAACGGTAACAACCAGGGATAAAGATGGGCTTGCGGGGCAAGAAGCGGTGAAACCACTTCAATCACCGGCAAATCTTCGGGCAACTGTGGTACAAGCACGCGATCAATCAGCACATACTGGTGTTCAGCAAATTCCAGAGGCCGGGTCAGGTAATGAGTCATCATCAATTCCTTAGCCTAATGGCGCCGTAGCGTCACCCCGATCAGTGGTTTCGGTAACCATCTTGTCACAGGCGGTAAAATTGGGATAAGGCACATCCAGTTTCGCCGGCTCGGCATAATCGAAATTGGCGCTTTTGACGTTAAAATCGCCCGGAGAGCCATGTTCAATTTTGCTGGGCTCCAGGGTCAGATAGGAGCCGCCACACTGCAATGTGATTTTCTTTTTAGCAGAGATCAGGATTTCATCGTCGGTACTGGTGATAGTGACACCTTTCATTGCCGTGACTTCAATCCCGTCAGTCTGCGCTTGCATCTGAATTTTTCCGGCAACCGCAACCAGTTTCATGCCCAGTTCATGTGCAAAAACCACCACGGATTTTTTCGCTGCCAGCACCATACGTTTCAATGATGAGATTTCGGTATTGCCACCGCCAGTCATGATGAGGTTTTTACCGGCGCTGTGCTGGATATGCTGCGGTGTTGACCAGGCAATCCCACCTGATGCTCCGGCGACAATCACGGGTTGCTGCAATTGCTCCACATGCTGTTGCAGAAAACGCCGCTGAGTATCTTTATCCAGCGGATCAATCTGTGCCGTCTGGAGCAGATCAGAGAGTGATTCCGCCAATGACAAAGCATCTGTAAGCTGACGTTTAATTTCATCCATATCCAGTTGTTTGCCACTGGCTTTCGGCTGCGCCTGCGTATTCAGCAACAACCCTTTCCCGGCACGAATAGCTCCCCAGTCGTCGGTTCGCAGCTCAAAACCTTCACCGCGTTTATTCGGATGCGGTCTCTGCCTATCCACCAGATGACCCAGATTAAGCTGGCTTTTACCCCCGTACTCGGTACTCAGTTTGATGTGTTCTTTGCCGCGCTCATCGTCCATGCGCAATTTGTTGTTAGCCGGTGTACGCAGCACATTGCGTTTGTAGTTGTAGCGGGTCACATGATCTTCATGCCGCGAGTCATGCAACGCATGGGCGATATAGGGCCGGTCCGGGTTGCCCTGTTCAAACGCCACCGCCACCTCCGTCCCCTGAACCAAAGGCCAGTGGAAACCGTAGGTGCTGCCCGCATACGGGCGGGCTAACCGTACCCACAGGCTTTCTCCTCCCAGCGGCCATTCATCCAAATCAAAATCAAATTTGATGCGGTAACGCCCCATTTTATCGATATGACCGTAGGTGTCGTTCGGCCAGTCACTGGTCACCCGCGCCGGCACGGTTCCCGCAATGACGGGCCGGGCTATCAAGGCAGGCCGGTAGCTCATCATTTCGCTGTAAGGAATACCACTGAAACTGATCAGATAGTTGCTGTCCCGCCGCGCGCTGCTTTGGGTTGACACGATCAGCAGCCCTTTCTTCAACACCGCCGGGCTTTCTCCTGTCACTTCCAGTACCTGGCCCGGCGCTAAGAGCGGCGACGAGCTTTTGCCACAAATGATGTGCTGACGGCACAAATCGCGCTCATGGTGCAGTCGGGCATAAAATGCCGCGGTTTCCACCTGTGGCCGGATCTTTTCACCCCGGGTCAGAAAGTGGTCACCATAGCGATAAACCTCGCCTTCCGTCGTCGTATCCCGTTCCCGTGTGACCTGAAATTGCAGGTCACTCCCCACTTCCCGGTAGTTGTAGTCACGCACTTTCACCCCCTGCGTGACCACCTGATGTTCAACGTGTAAACCCCACACCGAGTCATTCGCGTTGTGATTCATCCCCGCCGGGTTATGCAACGGCAACAGCACGTCGTACTGATAATTGCGCTGATTGTCACCAAACCGGACCACGGTAATACCCAGACGGCTGTCCACGTCGAAGCGGTACCAGATCCCCACTTCCGCCAGGATACGATGCACAAAATCCAGATCACTCTCTTGCCACTGCACGACCAGTTCCCGCTTTGGGTAATCCTGGGACAGCGTGAACAGAAAATCCTGCCCCCGGAAAGCGTGTCGTTCACGCAAGATCTTTTCCACAATGTCCGGGACCGACTGGTTCTGGTAAATCGCACAGCGGCGGGTATGACGCAGCAGCGCCAGACACGGCTCCAGACATACCTGATAGTGCGTTTCATCCCGCGAAGTGGAGATCCGGTTAAAACGGGTGATCACCCCGTGTACCTTGCGCACCTGACCGGGATTATCCGGCGCCTGCAAGGTAAATGTCGCGGATTGCTTCAACATCACCACCGGGTCGATATCCCGTGTGGTACTGGTGAAATCAATGGTGTAGTGATACGGCGCGCATAAGTGCTCTTCCCCAGTGAAGCTGAAAACATCCAGCACCGCGTCACAACGCCGAACCTCAAGCTGGTAACGGGAGTGGCCTTGCAGCCACAGTTTGCCCGTTTGCCGTAATTGTTTATTCATCATTCGTTCTCCCCGGCATCAGAGGAGTGGTATTCATCACGAGAGTGCAAATAACATTTAAGTAGGCCAACGTATTTCACCCGGGCTACCACACAACTGATGCTCATCCGTTAATCTTTTATTTGCTGAAAGATCAGTGCCATATTCTGTTCGCTGCCGTGCCGACCAAGGTATTTTCGACCGTCAAGTTAACCGCGAGATTGAATTCAGTCATTACGCTGTCAAAATTGTTTTTATTAATAGATATTTTTCGCGCCCGGTCAGTGGATGATTATCCCGACCATGACGATAATCCCTCAATCACCAATAATTTCAGCAGGCGTTCAACTTTTTCCTGCGCACCACCGGCGCGCAAATCCCATTTAATAAAGCCGTTCCTCAACAATGAAAAAGAACTCAATAGCATGAGCCATGCCATAATAAATTTCAGGAATGCAAAACCGGATTCAGGTATTTCAGGACAGGCAGTTAACCAAGCAGAAAATAAGAGAACACCGACAATGCCCATCACAATAAATAACAGTATTTACCAGACAGGCCATTTCCTAACCAAGGCGATTTTCTAAACTCTCTTTTAAAAAATCAAGACATTTTTTCAAAAAAGCACTTTTTGCCTAAGGCTTGTCAGATATAAAAACCATCAAATTACATGAATAACAAACAATATATCAACAAAACCTAAACGAATTGACATTCACTTTCATAAAGAAGTTGTTTTTATTTTCATTAAATGATAGCTGCCTATCTATTGCAATATAATAGATAGAGTAACTCGGCTCTATATAACACTATCGCACTTTTATTATTTATATTATTTTTCAATCAGGTAAATAATACAAACCCCTCGTTAATGCGTCAGCAAAAAGAGAATAATTATCAATTAAGTTAAGAGAATGAGAATAAATCAAGCAAAGGAAAGCTATAATTCTCATAGAATATGACCAAGAATAAGAATTATTTTATCGCTTATCGGTGATCATAGTAAGCTTTAAACCTGAATGCTTATAAAAGCGTTTTTTAGATGTATCTAGCATAGGCATTATTGAAAATACTTTACTCCTTTTTCCATTGCTATACTTAGCACAAAAATAGGAACACAAAAAACAGGCGGCAGAAATCTTGCTGACGAAACATCTGACAGATACCTGTATAAGTAACCGGTAACTGTCAGATCATACATATAAGGCACATTTACCAGGTTCAAAATGAGATTTTCAGTAATCAATCCCAAATTTCTTTAAACGTGAGATCAATGTCGTTGGGTTCATTCTCAACAATTTTGCGGCACCGTCATCACCAAAAATTTTCCCTTTGCATTGTTTAACGGCAAGAGAGAAATTTTTAATTTCCAACGCTTTCAGCTGTTGCATGGTCAGCACGCCTTCGATTTGTTGAAGTTCATTGTGAATATTCTGATACGTAGTTTCATTTTGCTGTTGATCTTGTTCCAGCAAATATTTAAAGGAAACAGCACCCTGTTTTGCGGTAATGAGTGCGCGTTCAATGACATTTTGTAGCTCACGGATATTGCCAGGCCAGTCATATTGCTGTAACCCCAAAATATGCTTTTGTGAAAATGGTAGATAATTAATTTTACGCTTGTCACAAATCAACTTAGTAAAGTGTGTAATCAACAGTGGAATATCTTCTTTACGGTCACGTAAGGCAGGTGCATAAATCGGGAATACATTTAAACGGAAATACAAGTCTTCACGAAAGCGTTTATGTTTAACTTCTTCTTTTAAATTGCGGTTGGTGGCGGCAATAATCCGCACATCCACATGCCGCGTTTTTTCTTCACCGACCCGCTCAAAGGTTCCTTCTTGCAATACACGCAGCAGTTTACTTTGTAACTCGATAGGAATTTCACCAATTTCATCTAAAAACAGTGTACCTTGGTCTGCCAATTCAAAACGTCCGACACGGTCACGCACAGCCCCAGTAAATGCACCTTTGATATGTCCGAAAAATTCACTTTCAAACAGTTCCGAAGGAATAGCGGCACAGTTAACCCGAATAAGTGGTTGCTGTTTACGGTGACTGGATTGGTGAATAGCACGGGCAATCAGTTCTTTGCCTGTACCTGATTCACCATAAATCATCACGTTGGCATCAGTTGAGGCGACCACCTCGATTTTTTCAATAATCTGTAAAATGGATGCACTGCTGCCAATAATTTCATGATATTGATTTTCTTGTAAAATTTCTTCTTGCAGATATTCATTTTGCTGTTCCAGGCGGCTTTTTAAATCTTGCAGTTCTTCAAGGGCATAGGTCAGTTGTTTTTCGGTATTCAGCCGATCGGTAATATCACGGAACACCACTACCGCGCCAATAATTTCACCGTGGCGAATCACTGGAGTGCTAGTAAATTCCACTGGAAAGCAACTGCCATCACGGCGCCAAAAAATTTCCTGAATACCTTCATGTACAATACCATCATGTACCGCCGCATAAATCGGGCACTCTTCTTCAGGATAGGGGTCACCATTTTCATGGGTATGGTGATGAATCTGATGGATATTGTTACCCAGTGTATCTTCAGGTTGCAGTCCCAACATTTTAGCCCCGACAGGGTTAATAAAGGTACATAAGCCTTGTTTGTTGATACTGTAAATACCGTCACCAACTGAACTCAGCAATAAATGTTTGCCCGTATCGGAGTCAATAAACAGTTCTTGCAAGGCTTGCTGTTCTTTTAAACCCGTGCTGATGACGTTATCGGCATTTTTATTGAGTTGGCGCAGTTCTAAATCTTTGACATCCATTAACGACCATATCAGCAAAGTTTTATTTTTATGGAGCAATGAAATGGAAGTAATATCCAACTGAATTTTTTCACCATTTTTATCAAAGGTATACAGCTCATTATTCCAAGCCCAACCTTTTGCTAAAGCGCCTTCGGTAAATGCCATAAGGTATGGCAGTTGTCTGAAATGACCAAAAATGGAAGTTACTGTTTTTTGAATAATTTCATGACGTTCATAGCCTAATAGTTTAGTGGCGCTGATATTCACATCAATAAATCGGTTTTGATATGGGTCCAGCACAATTAATGCCTGTGACGTGTGTTCAAACACCAACGGGCGAATTGAATCTTCAGAAACGACCCAGTCAGAGATAAAATCAGTTGTATTCATATTATGAATTTTCATAATTTAAGTTATGGAATTTCATAATACTACGAAAAGTCGTAACTTCCCAGCAGTTCAATTTATCTCCACAAAAATATTTTTATAAAAATTAAATGTTACTTTTCAATTTGATATAAATAAACCTCCGCCAAAAAATATAACTTGGCACAGTTCTCGCATTAATACAGTCAGACTAGACTACATGTTGGTTCATTCCCAAATAACATTGAACTAGGAGGCTGCTATGCCAAACATTGATATCGAGCAATATAAAGATGGCGATTTTCTCGTTGATTATGAAGAAAAAGTGTTTGAGGACGTCAAAGCCCAGCCGGGTGAAAAAGCATTGGTGACTTTCCATACCGTTGCATTTGAGGGATCAATTGGACTGCTCAATGTGTTACAGGCAAAGCGTTTATTGCGTAAAGGCTTTGAAACCAAAATCTTGCTTTACGGCCCAGGCGTGCAGTTGGGTGTACAACGCGGTTTTCCAACTTTAGGGGCAGAAGCTTTTCCGGGTCATCTGGCCGTCAATAATCAGTTGAAAGCCTTCATGGCAGAAGGTGGCGAAGTCTATGCCTGCCGTTTTGCGTTGCAAGCGATGTATGGTCAAACCGAAAAAGCGCTTATTCCAGGGATTCGTCCTATTAATCCATTAGATGTGATGGACTTAAAACTGCTGATGCGTCGTGACAATGCCTTAATCATTGATACTTGGACTGTCTGAGTAAACATAAACTATAAGGGGATAAGGTTATGAACAGAATCGTTAAAGCTGCCGCAGTGCAATGTAGTCCAGTGCTTTATAGTCAATCCGCAACGGTAAAAAAAATCTGTGACATTATTTTAGCGCTTGGAAAACAAGGAGTGCAATTTGCCGTTTTTCCTGAAACCGTCGTGCCTTATTACCCTTATTTTTCCTTCGTACAACCGCCATTCGCCATGGGTAAAGAGCACTTAAAGCTGTTAAATGAATCGGTGGTTGTCCCTTCTGAAGCAACCTTAGCGATTGGGCAAGCCTGTCTTGAGGCCAGCATGGTAGTGTCGATTGGCATTAATGAACGTGCGGGCAGTACGATTTATAACGCCCAACTGTTATTTAATGCCGATGGTTCAATCATTCAGCATCGCCGCAAAATTACCCCAACTTACCATGAACGAATGGTGTGGGGGCAAGGCGATGGCAGTGGTTTACGTGCCATTAATTCTGCGGTGGGACGTATTGGTTCGCTGGCATGTTGGGAACATTACAACCCATTGGCACGTTTTTCTTTGATGGCAGATGGTGAGCAAATTCATGCCTCCATGTTTCCTGGTTCGTTGGTAGGACAAGTGTTTGCCGATCAAATCAACGCAACCATTCAACACCATGCTTTAGAGTCTGGCTGTTTTGTGGTCAATTCAACCGCATGGCTGCATCCCGAACAGCAACAGCAAATTATGCAAGACACTGGCTGTGATATCGGTCCAATTTCAGGCGGATGTTTTACCGCCATCGTTTCTCCCGAAGGCAAGTTCCTGGCTAAACCGATCACGCAAGGTGAAGGCTATTGCATTGCCGATCTGGATTTCAACCTGATTGATAAACGCAAACGCATGATGGATTCAATTGGACATTACAGTCGCCCTGAGTTGCTCAGTTTATTGATTGATCGTCGTCCAACACATGTATTACACGAACTGAAAGTTGAACCATCAGATCAAAGTCATCTCGAAAAGCTCTCAAAACTTAATGAAGAACATGCCGAGACCATATTGATGTAAACCCAATCGATAGGAGGTTAAAGATGTCAGCAATACAACTATTAACCGATTTGCAATGTAATGGTCTGAAATGGGAAGGCAAGTTTGGCTTGTCCCGTAAAGGTGGCGCAGGGCCAAGCGATCATAAAGCGTTGAGCCTTGACGGGCAGACCATGATGATTCCTGTGCTGAACCTTGCAGCACAAGATTCTCCCTATACCGCAAGGCCTGAACCGCACTCCGACAAGGTGATTGTCTTTAAAAACCGGATCCCTGTGGCGACCTTAACCGCACCTGCACGACCCCGTTTTTATGATTTAAAAACCGCCGAAGGCATTGCCTATGAACAAATTGCGACCTTACATAGCCATGATGTGTTGGCGACAACAGTGTTACAGCATTGCATTCGAATGAAGGACAAGGCAACTGCATGCCAATTTTGCTCGATTGATCAGTCTCTAAAAGAGGGTCGAACCTTGCCCCGTAAACGCCCGGAACAATTGGCGGAGGTCGCGAAAGCCGCCGTTGAACTGGATGGCGTCAAGCAAATGGTGATCACCACAGGTACGCCAAATACGGGAGATCGTGGGGCAAAAATTTTATATGACTCAGTTAAAGCAATTAAGGCGCAAGTAGATTTGCCGATACAGGTACAGTGCGAACCACCCGATGATTTTGCCTGGTTTCAACGTTTAAAAGATGCAGGCGCTGTGTCGATTGGCATGCACCTTGAGGCGGTGAGCGAGCGTGTACGGCAGAAAATTATGCCGGGTAAAGCCGAAGTCTCGTTGGAAAAATATTTTGCAGCATTTGATGCAGCCGTTGCGGTATTCGGTCGAGGACAGGTCAGTACCTACATTTTGGCCGGTTTGGGCGACACCGAACAGGAAATCGTGGAGATGACCGCCAAACTGACAGAAATGGGAGTGTATCCATTTGTGGTGCCGTTTGTGCCGATTCAAGGTACGCCATTAGAGCATCATCCTAAACCTGATCACGCTTTTATGCAGTCGCTCTATCCGAAAATTGGACAACAACTTAAACAACAGGGTCTGAACTCGGAAAATACTCAAGCAGGCTGTGCCAAATGTGGCGCTTGCTCTTCGCTGAAAGCGTATGAATAAGGAGGATGTGATATGGAACTTTCTCACTATCCATCCTTGGCTGCTTGAGTTAAATGAAGAGCTGAAACCATTTATTAGCGATGACATTGCCATCAAAATTGTGTCGGAAGATTGGGAGCGTCACCAATATTATCGTCTGCGTGAAGTCACCTTTCGCGATGAACAGAAAATCTTGAAAGAAGATCGCGACGAACACGATGTTGAAGCATTAGGCATTGTTGCCATTGGAAAAATGTTTGGCGAGCATGACCGTGTAATTGGTGCAGTGCGGATTTTCCCTGATGGCGAACAGACGTGGTATGGCGGACGTTTATGCGTAGAACCTTTATATCGACGTCACCATATCATTGGTAAAGCATTAATCAATACCGCGGTATCGACCGCCAAAAACCTGGGATGCCGTACCTTTTTAGCCACCGTGCAAAGTCAAAATGAACGCTATTTCCAAAGGTTATGTTGGGATAGTTTGCGTCAGCTGACCGTTGCCAACATTCCACATGTGCTGATGCAAGCACAGATTGAAAACTATCCGTTACAACATATCCCAATGCAAGCCTATATGCTGAAGGAGACGCAATGATGGCACTCAATCAACTACTCGAAATGTTAAAACATACACCCGCTATGCAGTCCAAGCAGGCGATTGCTGACACGGTTTCAGTCAATACACCCTGCCATGTGGATTCATTGGATAGCTTATATGCCTATCCCGGAGATGATACGGCAGCACTGCCGCTAAATGGTCAATATGTATTGCACGCCTGTGAAGGCATGCTACCCAGTTTTGTGACCAATCATCCTTATTTTGCCGGATGGTCAGCGGTGATGGCGAATATCAGTGATATTGCCGCAATGGGTGGCCGGGCATTGTCCGTGGTGAATAGTTTTTGGCATACCAGTAACGAACATGCCCAGTTGTTAATGCAAGGTATGCAGGATGCTTGTCGTGCTTATCGTGTGCCATTGGTCGGTGGACACACCAATCTTGACGTCGTTTATCAGCCCACTTTATCCGTTGCGATTCAAGGCATAGCGCGAAAACTGCTCTCGGTGCTGCATGTCAAACCACAACAAAAAATTCTGATTGCATTAAATCTGCGAGGGCAATTCCACGCCAATACCACTTATTGGAAATGCTTTGAGCGGGTGCCTGACCGCATTTTACAGTCACAAATTGCCTTGTTGCCGCAATTAGCAGAGGCAAATCTGGTTCATGCCGCCCGTGATATTAGCAATGCCGGCATTTTAGGCAGTTTGTTGATGCTGCTCGAAGCTACAGCATCGGGAGCACATATCAACTTAGATGCCATTCCTAAACCTGATGATGTGGACTGGTTTAAATGGCTGCAAATTTTCCCCAGTTTTGGTTTTTTACTGACTGCCGATGCAAATGAATGTGAAGAAATTATCAGGCTGTTTCACCGTCAGGGCATTGCCTGCGCGGTGATTGGTGAAACCAATGTCAGTGGTGCGGTTGCCGTGCAGCAACAGCAGCAGTACGACCTATTTTGGGATTTTAACAACCAAATGTTTACCGGTTTTTGTTATGCCGATGTTTTAACAAAGTTACAGGCTCAATCCGTACAGATTGAGGCTAAAAGTCAGCAGGAGTCTATGTTATGCCCAGTGTGAATTTTACTGTGAAATGGCCTGATGGGGAGCTGATGCAATATTACTCACCCTCAACGGTGATTTATGAATATCTGTCCATTGGTCAGCGTTACCCAAGTACGCAATTCTTGCATCAGGTTGAAAATGGCCTGAATGCCGCATCGGAAAGGGTACAGGTACGTTATGGCTTTGCCTGTAGTTCAGCCATGGACACTCTGGCAATGATCAAACGCCAAGCCAAATTCTTCGGGCTAAGTCCGGCAGATCAAATTGAAGTTATTGAAATGACGAATCAATGAGAGGGGTGTCCCATGTTAAATATCCAAAATCAAATGTTACAGCCACATTATGATGTGGTGATTATTGGTGGTGGTCAGGCCGGTTTATGTATCAGCCATTATTTGCAAAAAGCAGGCATTGACCATGTGATATTAGAAAAAGAATCCGAGTTGACCCATAGCTGGCGCCGTAAACGTTGGGACAATTTTACCTTGGTGACACCGAACTGGCAGTGTCTATTGCCTGAGCATCCTTATCAGGGAAAAGACCCTGACGGCTTTATGACAAAGCCTGAGATTGAGGCATATCTTAATGAGTTTATTGAAAAAATAAATCCTCCTGCCATTTTAAACATTCAGGTAGAACATGTGAAAAAAGTGGCGGCACATGAGTTTGTCATTAAAACCAATCACGGTACAACCACAGCCAAACAGCTGGTCGTTGCAGCAGGTGGGTATCACACCCCGATTTATCCAAAACTAAGCGATGCCTTGCCTAAGCAGGTGAAAGTGATGCATTCGGAAGAGTATTTAAATGCAGATCAACTGCCTGAAGGAGCGGTGTTGGTGGTTGGATCAGGGCAGTCCGGCGCACAGATTGCCGAAGATTTACATCTGGCAGGCAAAAAAGTCTATTTATCGACAGGCAATGCACCACGTTGCGCCCGATTCTATCGCGGTAAAGATGTGGTGAAGTGGCTGTTTGATATGGGTTATTACGAAACGACTGTCAACAATCATCGTTATAGTGAAGAAGTACGTAACAGCACCAACCACTATGTCACCGGGCGTGATGGTGGGCGTGATATTGACCTGCGTAAATTTGCCTTAGAAGGTATGCAACTGTTCGGATATTTTGATGACTTTAAAGAGGGTCAATTCTGGTTTAGTCCAAATTTATCAGAAAACCTGGACAGTGCCGATGCCACTTATAATCGTATTAATGCCTCAATTGATGAGTATTTAGAGAAAAACAATATTGCAACCGATGAACCTGCATCGGTGTATCAACCTGTTTGGCAGCCTGAGCAGGAAATCACCCACATTGACTTAGCAAAAGAAAATATTACTTCCGTGATTTGGTGTATTGGTTTTAGACCAGATTATTCATGGCTTGATTTAGATATTTTTCAAACCAATGGTTATCCAAAACATGACCGCGGTATTACCATCGATCCGGATGTCACGTTTATTGGTTTGCCGTGGTTATATACATGGGGTTCCGGGCGTTTTATGGGGATTGATCAGGATGCCGCCTATGTAGTGCAGCATATTGAGCAACAAATAAGTCAGCAAAATATAGATATATTACCTACTTTGATTAAAGGAGCTAAATCTGAAATTAAAGGTAAAAGAATATCACATTCAGGGGAGTCCATATAAAGGCATAATGACAGGTCATTAGCATCTCTCTATTATTTAACGTTGATAATATCGCTCATTTCAACAATTGATGACATGACATAATCATTATAAGAATAATAGTTTCCAAAAAACATATCATAAGTGTTTTATATTTATTCACTGATATTTATCCGAGAATTAACCAATGTAAAAATCATATACCCAATAGATTTCAAGTTGCAACGCGGCGGCAAGTGAACGCATCCCCAGGAGCATAGATAACGATGTAACTGGGGTAAGTGAACGCAGCCAACAAAGCAGCAACTTGAAAGATGAAGGGTATATCTAATGTATCACTAATGTATTAATATATAATAAGAGAAAAACTTTCAGTAATTATTAAATTCATACTAAATAATATACCTCTTCGATAAATAAAGTACTTTGGCCTTTAGCTAAGGATAAAAAACATGAAAAATGACACTTTATATGACCCTATTGCACATCTTTACGAGAGCTTTTCAGATGCTACTGACCATATCAAAGTAGAAATCAGAACTATCTTCAATCTGGCTGGAGATATACACGGGAAATCAGTGTTAGATTTAGCCTGTGGATATGGTCTCTTTAGTCGAGAATACAAAAATCGTGGTGCGTCAAAAGTCATTGGAGTCGATATATCAAAAAACATGATAGCAATTGCGAAAAACAAATCACAACAATACGGTGACGATATCGAATTTCACGTAAGAGATGTCTGCAAGATGGAGTCATTTGGCAAATTTGACATAGTCAATGCAGCCTGGTTATTCTGCCATGCAGAATCTATTGAAGACCTTGAAACTATGTTCCGTGTCATTGCCGCTCATCTCAAGCCTTCCGGTAAACTCATTGCGTATACCTTTGAACCTGATTATCGATTAGAAAAAGGGAATTATGAAAATTATTGTATAAAAATTCTGAGTGAAGAACCCGTGAAAGACACAACCCTCCTGAGAGCTGAATTTCTTACCACGCCACCCAGCCCTTTCACTATGTATCGTTGGAGTCGTGAACAATACCAAGTAGCGATCCAAAAGGCGGGGTTCAAACAATTTAGATGGCAAAAACCAATGCTGTTAAAAAGCGATATTGATAATCATCCCCTCGGTTTTTGGGATGATTATCAACGAAATTGCCTTGATACAGCGCTTGTTTGTCAGTTTTAACAAGATAACCCCCGAGATCCGCGGTCTTTCCTACACAAATCCCCCGATGAAAATCGGGGGATTTCAGACCACTGACAAACCTTGCCTTGCTTAAACATCAAAATTTCGTAAATTGGAGGCCTCATCGGTTACTCGTTCAAAGCGTTGAGTGTCAGTGTGCCGTTACCCAGCTCGATGGTGCGTGGTTTATCCGCATCCAGTTCATCGCGTTTGATCACCAACCGCCAGTGATTATTAGCCGCATCCGGTGTATGGAACAGCCCCACTACCGCCACAAACCGCGCGGCTTTCTCCATCGGCATATCCAATGCCACACTCCCTTTCGGCGCCACTCTGATATCCCGCTGTGCCAGCCAGTCCGCTTTAAGCGCCTCACTATCCCCTTTTAACAGTTCCGCATAACTGGCTTGCTCAAAGGCTTTATTGTCCTTGAGTTGATAAACACGCACCACCGTACTCAGTGGAATTTGTGCACTATTGGTGTTAAGCGCACTGCGGGCATTGAAATCCAGATGCAGTGTCTTCACCTGCTTATAGAAAAGGGATTCAGTCACGGCGGCAGTACTGTCGGATAGCGTCTGCGTCAGACCACACCCGGTTAACCCCGCAGCCGCCAGCCACACCACACTGCCCATGATGACTGATTTAAAATTGATAACCGCCATTTTCGGCCTTCCTATACTGATAACCAGGCAATAGCCCCTGATAGCATCCCAAATTAATCGTGACCATCCCTGAAATAATGTGTGCTCCCGGTTTCAAACCGAGTACCCCGGTACGACCTAACCGGACACGCTGCTTCCCCAATTGCGCTGGCGGCAATAGCCGTTTAGGCAAAGTGAGCTGTAACCGCACGCTGCAACGCCAACCCAGATAAACACGCAGCAACGCCAGTAGATCGGTATACAATTCCCCTTGCGGCAACCAACCCTGAGCTTCATCGGTATCTTCAGTATAAAGATGAAGCCTCATTTGGCTGCTAATATCTGTCCTCACTTTACCCAACACCGGACGCTGAGAAAGCGTCACTGAATGATGTCGGCTCAACCGGGTCGGTCGGGTTAGCCGTACCAGCTTACGATCATGTGGAATGATCCGTGCCTGCGTCAGGGGGGCCAACAATTCCACCAAATCAATCACCCCTTCGGCTGTCCGGGTTGGCAACCGCATCGTGCCGATCAGAGCCAGAAAGCGGGAAACGGGTGTGGCGATATGCTGCTGACTGCCCGGTATGCCCAGGCCAATCAGCCCAAGCAGATATTGTGATGTCTTGTCTCTCCCCCCTGGCTGATAAGTCGCCGGATAAGAGTATTTACGCCAGATACGGTAATACTGGGTCATCATCCGATGGTTAAAAATATCCAAAAAATCTATCACGCTCTCATAGCCTTCACGCTGCTGAGCGATATCATTCAGATAAGCCGTCGGCAACGGTGAATCCACACCGTACAGGCCGAGAAACGTGGTACGCACGGTCGGTGGCTGCTCCGGCTGCGCCTCATCCCATTCCACATGTCTCAATTCACTGGCGGGAAATTCCATCCCCGGATAGGGCCGAAAACGGATGGGATCATCAGCAGGCGAAATCGTACTGCCCAAAGGCGGACGCTCATCCCGCCGGCTTTCCAGCAACTGACAGAAGCGATAGAAGTTAAAACCGTAAATATTCGGCGCCAGCCGCTGCACTAGCCGGGAATACGCTGATTGTGATTTTCTTTCCATCGTAAACATTTCTCTGAAGGTTGAAGAAGCAGAGTCAACTGGGTAAACAGATGAATATCGGCATACAGCGCAAAAAAGCGGTTAAGCATTTCACCAAATAGAAAAATATCGCCATCGCCGGTGAAGCCGTTACTGTTAAGAGTGATTTCAATATCAACCCCCCGCAACAGGAAGCCCTTTTCGAAACGCTGAATCAAGGTATGTTTAACCCCGATAATGGCATCCAGACGGCGGTAATTCATCTCATCATCTGTCCAGTTATACAGCCCCAACGTCCCACGCAATATTTCCGGATTATCCATCATGCTCAGAAAGTTGGAACCGAGATGGCTCAATATTCGCCAGTGGAAACGATCATTCGCCGGGGGGTAACAGGGCAGCGTCGGTGAACACAAGTTTTTCACCGACAATTTGCCCCCGGAAGCTTGTAATGTCTGTTCAAATTGCGCATTACGCAGTGCCTCACGGGGCAACTGACCATTGGTGCCTGTTATACGCAACGACAACATTTCATCATCAATATCCGGATCATTTTCAAACGATTCACCGCCAAGGATCAGCCAGGTATCATGCAAACCGGAAGGGCCCGGAGAGACTCGAGTGTGGTAGTAACGCTCCGGTGCGGTCTGGCGCATGATGCCGCCCCGATGGCGGAAACTGCTAAACGGCACAAAATGTTGCTCCTCACCCCGTCTGAAAGAGAACACCTCATCCACCGAGTAAATTTCAGTATGACCGTCCTGAATGCGCATCGGGCGCAACAAATACTCATTTTGCATCGGTGAAATGTGCATCGGATCCGCTTCAACACTAAACAAGTTGATCACCGGGACACAATGCAAACGGATATTTTCCGCCGCAAACGTCAATTGATACGGCCACAGTTCACTCAGTACGATGTCCAGTTCAAACCACGGCGTACCATCAGGGATGTTCAGCGTGTCCAGACCGTTGAGGGCCACAAACATAAACTTTTCACGGAAAGTAAAATATTCCAGCAACAGTTGATAACCACTGAACGCACTTCCCCCTTTCGGCCACAGGACATCATCACTATCAAAACCCATGGGTGAAAAATAACCCTCAAAACGGCAACGCGCCATCTCCGGTAGACGCAGATAAATGTGCTGGGTTTGTCGGGTCAGCGCCAGATGCAAAGCAGAACTCACCGGACTATCCGCCTTGAGATACAGGGGCAGTCGCGCCAAATCGACTTTATCCCACTCCGCCAACCGACCACAGTCGAAGCGCAGACGGATCACTGAACGCCCATCAGCTTCACTTTGCACCGTGGCGGCAGTGATATGTAACGGCACAATGCGCATATCTCGGGTAGTACGGTAATAGCAGCGGGTCCGACCAGCCCCTACGGGCTGGGAGACCACCTCAAACCCTTTGGGCATATTTTCACTTCTCTGGAGACTCTGATAATCAGGGGCCAGCTCAACAATAGAAAGAGAAGGGATCGTCCGCATATAATGCGGCCATAGCAGGCTAACCAACCCTTCCGTCAGTTCCGGCAGATCATCGTCAAGCTTCTGACGCATTCGCCCCATCAGAAAAGCAAAGCCTTCAAGTAACCGCTCGACATAAGGATCGCGATCCCGCCCGTCGTCCAGATGCAGCATCGCCGCCCGATCCGGGTGTGCCTGTGCAAACTCTTTACCTGCCTCACGCAGATAGTGCATTTCCGCCTCGTAATAGCGGAGAATAGGATCATCCATATTATGACTCTCATGGTTGTGACAAAAATACCGTTGCCGGTTCAGAATAAATACGTTGTAAAGGGACAAAACAGT
>NZ_JAJAFX010000075.1:0-25344 GCF_025384845.1 Photorhabdus temperata
ATCCGTGAAGGTGGCCGTACAGTAGGTGCTGGTGTTGTTGCTAAAGTCATTGCTTAATAGCTGATCGTATATTTAGTCCTAGAACAAGCTTGAACTCGGGTTTGTTTTAGAATAGACACCTGGTGTACTACATCAGGTGTCTGTCGGTTGATGTCTTTAAATAAATCCTTTCCTTGAATTGCCTATATGAATCATCTTGGGGTACTTCTTCTGGTCTCTGGTTTTTGACTGTGACAGTTCGTAGTTTGTCCTTGGGCATTATCCGCTTGTTCCACCAAGATACTCTGGGTACATCTGTACTCATCGCCTATTCGTCATTAAATATGTTAACGTTTGTTCTTATGCTGAGTCCGTTCTCATACAACTAAACATGTGAATCCTGCAATATCGTAAATAAATGATCCCCCTCCTTCCTTCCAATTATCAGCTCTAGAGCAAGTTGTTGGTGTAGGAAATAGTGTAGTTGCTGTGTCTTGAATATGTAGTTGGTTTAGCTAAATTTTATTTGGGGGTGGAATAAGTTTAATAAAGCTACTAGTAGTGATAAAAGTCTTATCTATCAGAATATTATACGGATGAGTGAACCACTTCCATCTGATGAAGGTGAAAGGAAATTTGGAAGGGCTAGATCAGAGAATTAAAATACGAATGATTATTGAAATGATACTCATTATTATTTAATATAGGCTCTAATATGTACTAGAGAGTGCTATTTATGTATGTTTGCCTATGTAATGCGGTGAGTGACAAAACAATACGTAACGCGGTGCGTCAGCATCATGTTCACTCTATCAGAGAACTAAAACGTATTGTGCCTGTAGGCCGTGATTGTGGTAAATGCATACGCCAAGCCAGAGAGCTAATTAATGAGGAAATTGCACAACTGCCTAAGATAGATAACGTTGCTTGATAAAAAATAAGGTAGGTTTACTACTACTCTGCTGAATAGGTACTACACTTTAAGTACTGGAAGCGGAGGAGTAGACTATGAAAGGTGATAAAAAAATAATTGCTCATTTGAACAAACTTCTTGGAAATGAGCTTGTTGCAATTAATCAGTATTTTCTGCATGCCCGGATGTTCAAAAACTGGGGCCTTACCCGCCTTAATGATAAGGAATATCATGAATCTATCGATGAAATGAAACATGCTGATAGGTACATTGAACGTATCCTTTTTCTTGAGGGAATTCCTAATTTGCAGGATTTAGGAAAACTTAACATCGGAGAAGATATTGAAGAAATGCTCAAATCCGACTTGCAACTCGAATTGCAAGGAGCTAAGGATTTGAGAGAAGCTATCGCTTATGCTGATTCGATTCATGACTATGTTAGTCGTGATTTGATGATCGATATCTTAGATGAAGAAGAAGAGCACATTGATTGGCTGGAAACTCAGTTTGAATTAATTGAACGTATGGGGATTCAAAATTATACCCAGGCACAGATCCTTGAAGGAGAATAGCCCTGGAAAAATGCCCTATCTATTAAAGCTAGGGCATCTTATTTCGTACTCATTTTATTGCACTCCGAACAGATTTTCATCTGTATCTTGCTTTGCTAATTGATTTGCGTATAATACGCGGGCTTACTTTGAGTAAGTCTGATTTGTAGTCAGTAAATGCGCAGTGTTTTCTTTTCTGCCATTTTAAAATACTCCCGATATGGGGGTTATATATTGAACGATTACACTCTCCCATCAATCGAAATGGGTACGAGGAGTAGTTATTTACGTTTATAAAATAGTTGGAGCTCTGGTCTCATGCAGAACCAAAGAATCCGTATCCGCCTGAAAGCATTTGATCATCGTTTGATCGATCAATCAACTGCGGAAATTGTCGAGACCGCTAAGCGCACTGGTGCGCAGGTTCGTGGTCCGATCCCGCTGCCGACTCGTAAAGAGCGTTTTACCGTTCTGATTTCTCCGCATGTTAATAAAGATGCGCGTGATCAGTACGAAATTCGCACTCATAAGCGTCTGGTTGACATCGTTGAGCCAACCGAGAAAACCGTTGATGCTCTGATGCGTCTGGATCTGGCTGCCGGTGTAGACGTGCAGATCAGCCTGGGTTAATCAGGTCATTGAACGATTGAGAGGTTGAAACAATGATTGGTTTAGTCGGTAAAAAAGTGGGTATGACTCGTATCTTCACTGAAGATGGAGTTTCAATCCCTGTAACTGTTATCGAAATTGAAGATAACCGTGTTACTCAGGTTAAAGATCTGGATAGCGACGGTTATCGTGCAATTCAGGTTACTACTGGTAGCAAAAAAGCTAACCGTGTAAACAAACCTGAAGCAGGTCATTTCGCTAAAGCTGGCGTTGAAGCTGGCCGTATCCTGCGTGAATTCCGTCTGTCTGAAGACGAAGAATATGCTGTAGGTCAAAGCATTAGCGTTGAAATTTTCGCTGACGTTAAGAAAGTCGACGTTACTGGTACATCTAAAGGTAAAGGTTTTGCTGGTACTGTTAAGCGCTGGAACTTCCGTACCCAAGATGCTAGCCACGGTAACTCTTTGTCTCACCGTGTTCCGGGTTCTATCGGTCAGAACCAAACTCCGGGCAAGGTATTTAAAGGCAAGAAAATGGCAGGCCAACTGGGTAATGAGCGTGTAACCGTTCAAAGCCTAGATGTAGTACGTGTTGACGCTGAGCGCAACCTGCTGCTGGTCAAAGGTGCTGTTCCAGGTGCAACTGGTGGCAACCTGATCGTAAAACCGGCTGTCAAGGCGTAACGTCGAGGAGATAGGAATGGAATTGGTAATGAAAGACGCGCAAGGCGCGCTGACTGTTTCCGAAACTACCTTCGGGCGTGATTTCAATGAAGCGCTTGTGCATCAAGTAGTTGTTGCTTACGCAGCTGGTGCACGTCAAGGTACTCGTGCTCAGAAAACCCGTGCTGAAGTTTCTGGTTCAGGTAAAAAACCATGGCGTCAGAAAGGCACTGGTCGTGCACGCTCTGGTTCTATTAAGAGCCCAATTTGGCGCTCTGGTGGTGTAACTTTCGCAGCTAAGCCACAGGACCACAGTCAAAAAGTTAATAAGAAAATGTACCGCGGTGCTCTGAAAAGCATCCTGTCTGAACTGGTACGTCAAGATCGTCTGATCGTTGTCGAGAGTTTTTCTGTAGAAGCTCCTAAAACTAAGCTTCTGGTTCAGAAACTGAAAGAAATGGCTCTTGAAGATGTGCTGATTATCACTGGTGAAGTTGACGAGAACTTGTTCTTAGCAGCTCGCAACCTGTACAAGGTTGACGTTCGTGATGCAGCTGGTATCGATCCGGTTAGTTTGATCGCCTTCGATAAAGTGGTTATGACTGCTGACGCTGTGAAGCAAGTTGAGGAGATGCTGGCATGATCCGTGAAGAACGTCTGCTAAAAGTACTGCGCGCGCCGCACGTATCTGAAAAAGCTTCTACAGCGATGGAAAAAAGCAATACCATCGTTCTCAAAGTTGCAAAAGACGCGACTAAAGCAGAAATTAAAGCTGCTGTGCAGAAATTGTTTGAAGTCGAAGTTGAAGCTGTTAACACTTTGCTGGTTAAAGGCAAAACTAAACGCCACGGTCAGCGTATTGGTCGTCGTAGCGACTGGAAAAAAGCTTATGTCACTCTGAAGGAAGGCCAGAATATGGACTTCATCGGTGGTGCAGAGTAAGTCGGAGGAGTAAAGAACAATGGCAATTGTTAAATGTAAACCTACGTCTCCGGGCCGTCGCCACGTTGTTAAAGTGGTTAACCCTGAGCTGCATAAGGGTAAACCTTATGCTCCGTTGCTGGAAAAAAGCAGCAAAACCGGTGGTCGTAACAACAATGGACGTATTACCACTCGTCACATCGGTGGTGGCCACAAACAGCACTATCGTTTGATTGACTTCAAGCGTAACAAAGATGGTATCCCTGCTGTAGTTGAGCGTTTGGAATATGATCCAAACCGTTCAGCAAATATCGCCCTGGTTCTGTATAAAGACGGTGAACGTCGTTATATTCTTGCACCTAAAGGCCTGAAAGCTGGTGATCAGATCCAATCTGGTGCTGATGCAGCTATCAAAGCTGGTAATGCATTGCCAATGCGTAATATCCCGGTTGGTTCTACTGTACACAACGTAGAGATGAAGCCGGGTAAAGGCGGCCAGTTAGCTCGTTCCGCTGGTGCATATGTTCAGATCGTTGCTCGTGATGGTTCTTATGTAACCTTGCGTTTGCGCTCTGGTGAAATGCGTAAAGTTCTGTCTGACTGCCGCGCTACTTTAGGTGAAGTTGGTAACGCAGAACATATGCTACGTGTTCTGGGTAAAGCTGGTGCAAGTCGCTGGCGTGGCATTCGTCCTACCGTTCGTGGTACGGCGATGAACCCAGTAGATCACCCACATGGTGGTGGTGAAGGTCGTAACTTTGGTAAACATCCTGTAACTCCTTGGGGTGTTCAAACTAAAGGTAAGAAGACCCGTAGTAATAAACGTACTGATCAGTTCATTGTACGTCGCCGTACTAAAAAATAATTAGAGGATAAGCCATGCCACGTTCTCTCAAGAAAGGTCCATTTATTGACCTGCACTTGCTGAAGAAGGTAGAGAAAGCGGTGGAAAGCGGAGACAAAAAGCCTATTAAGACTTGGTCCCGTCGTTCAACGATCTTTCCTAACATGATCGGTTTGACCATCGCTGTCCATAATGGTCGTCAGCATGTACCAGTTTTTGTTTCCGACGAAATGGTTGGTCACAAACTAGGTGAATTTGCGCCGACTCGTACTTATCGCGGCCATGCGGCCGATAAAAAGGCTAAAAAGCGCTAAGGTAGGAGGAAGAGATGGAAATTATCGCTAAACATCGCCACGCTCGTTCTTCTGCTCAGAAGGTTCGCCTTGTAGCTGACCTGATTCGCGGTAAGAAAGTGTCGCAAGCTCTGGAAACTTTGACCTATACCAACAAGAAAGCTGCTGGTTTAGTGAAGAAGGTACTTGAGTCTGCTATTGCTAATGCAGAACACAACGATGGTGCTGACATTGATGATCTGAAAGTCACGAAGATTTTCGTAGACGAAGGCCCTACCATGAAGCGCATTATGCCTCGTGCGAAAGGTCGTGCAGATCGCATCCTGAAGCGCAGCAGCCACATTACTGTGGTTGTGTCCGATCGCTGAGACTCTGGAGACTAGCAATGGGTCAGAAAGTACATCCTAATGGTATTCGCCTGGGTATCGTCAAACCTTGGAACTCTACCTGGTATGCGAATACCAAAGAATTCGCTGACAACCTGGACAGCGATTTTAAAGTGCGCCAGTACTTGAATAAAGAACTGGCAAAAGCGTCTATTTCACGCATTGTTATTGAACGTCCTGCTAAAAGCATCCGTGTAACTATTCACACTGCTCGCCCAGGTATCGTAATCGGTAAGAAAGGTGAAGACGTAGAAAAACTGCGTAAAACTGTAGCGGAAATCGCTGGTGTGCCTGCGCAAATTAATATCTCTGAAGTGCGTAAGCCTGAGCTGGACGCTAAACTGGTTGCTGATAGTATTACTTCGCAGCTGGAACGTCGTGTTATGTTCCGCCGTGCTATGAAGCGCGCAGTTCAGAACGCAATGCGTTTGGGCGCTAAAGGCATTAAAGTGGAAGTAAGTGGCCGTTTGGGCGGTGCTGAAATTGCGCGTACTGAATGGTATCGTGAAGGTCGTGTACCATTGCACACACTGCGTGCAGACATCGACTATAATACTTCAGAAGCGCACACCACTTATGGTGTACTCGGCGTTAAGGTATGGATCTTCAAAGGTGAGATCTTGGGTGGTATGGCTGCTGTTGAACAGGCGGAAAAACCGGCTGCGCAACCTAAAAAGCAGCAGCGTAAAGGCCGCAAGTAAGGAGAGTCGCTGATGTTACAACCAAAGCGTACGAAATTCCGTAAAGTGCATAAAGGCCGTAACCGTGGCCTGGCAGCAGGTGCGGATGTTAGCTTCGGCACTTTCGGTCTGAAAGCTGTGGGCCGTGGTCGTCTGACTGCACGTCAGATTGAAGCGGCACGTCGTGCTATGACCCGTGCAATTAAACGTCAAGGTAAAATCTGGATCCGTGTATTCCCAGACAAACCTATCACTGAAAAGCCACTCGAAGTGCGTATGGGTAAAGGTAAAGGTAACGTAGAATATTGGGTTGCCTTGATCCAGCCCGGTAAAGTCCTTTATGAAATGGACGGTGTGCCTGAAGAGCTGGCTCGTGAAGCATTCAAGCTGGCAGCAGCGAAACTGCCTATCAAAACCACCTTTGTAACTAAGACGGTGATGTAATGAAAGCACAAGAGCTGCGCGAAAAAAGCGTTGAAGAGCTGAACACTGAGCTGCTGAACCTGCTGCGTGAACAATTTAATCTGCGTATGCAGGCAGCAAGTGGCCAGCTACAACAGTCTCATCTGTTGAAACAAGTGCGTCGTGATATCGCACGCGTTAAGACTTTACTGACTGAGAAGGCGGGTGCGTAATGACCGATAAAATCCGTACTCTGCAAGGTCGTGTTGTTAGTGACAAAATGGAAAAATCTATTGTTGTTGCTATTGAGCGTAAGGTGAAACATCCTCTGTATGGTAAGTTCATCAAACGTACGACTAAACTGCACGTACATGACGAGAACAATGAATGTGGAATCGGTGATGTAGTGGAAATCCGCGAAACCCGTCCATTGTCCAAAACTAAATCTTGGACTTTAGTTCGCGTTGTAGAGAAAGCGATTCTGTAAGCTGACTCGAATAGAGTAAACGGCTCAGATTATGGGCCGTTTATTTTTTCTATCCATATCTGAGATGTGGTGTTATAATGCCGCGCCCTCATGGTATGGGGTATTTGAACGGCCTCTTTATAATAATGAAGTGGGCTCAGTAGTAGTTGACATTTAGCGGAGCACTAAAATGATCCAAGAACAGACTATGCTGAACGTGGCCGACAACTCCGGTGCACGTCGCGTAATGTGTATCAAGGTTCTGGGTGGCTCGCACCGTCGCTACGCACATGTCGGCGACATCATTAAAATCACCATCAAGGAAGCAATTCCTCGCGGTAAAGTGAAAAAAGGTGATGTCCTGAAAGCGGTAGTGGTGCGCACCAAGAAGGGTGTTCGTCGCCCTGACGGTTCTGTCATTCGCTTCGATGGCAATGCTTGTGTGTTGTTAAACAACACGAGTGAGCAAGTTATCGGTACGCGTATTTTTGGGCCGGTAACTCGTGAACTTCGTAATGAAAAGTTCATGAAAATTATCTCCCTGGCACCAGAAGTACTCTAAGGAGCGGACAATGGCAGCGAAAATCCGTCGTGATGACGAAGTTATCGTGCTGACTGGCAAAGATAAAGGTAAGCGCGGTAAAGTAAAACAGGTTCTTCCTACTGGGAAGGTCATTGTTGAAGGTATTAACTTGGTTAAAAAACATCAGAAGCCTGTTCCGGCGCTGAATCAACCAGGTGGCATCGTTGAAAAAGAAGCTGCAATTCAAGTTTCAAACGTTGCAATCTTCAATGCGGCAACCAGCAAGGCTGACCGTGTAGGTTTTAGATTTGAAGACGGTAAAAAAGTTCGTTTCTTTAAATCTAATAGCGAAACTATCAAGTAATTTGGAGTAATACGATGGCGAAACTGCATGATTACTACAAAGACGAGGTAGTCCAAAAACTGATGGCTCAGTTTGACTACAATTCTGTCATGCAAGTCCCTCGGGTCGAGAAGATCACCCTGAACATGGGTGTTGGTGAAGCGATCGCTGATAAGAAACTGCTGGATAATGCAGCAGCGGATCTAACAGCAATCTCTGGTCAAAAACCACTGATCACCAAAGCACGCAAATCAGTTGCAGGCTTCAAAATCCGTCAGGGCTATCCAATCGGCTGTAAAGTAACTCTGCGTGGTGAACGCATGTGGGAGTTTCTTGAGCGCCTGATTTCTATTGCTGTACCTCGTATCCGTGACTTCCGTGGCTTGTCCGCTAAGTCATTTGATGGTCGTGGTAATTACAGCATGGGTGTACGTGAGCAAATCATCTTCCCTGAAATCGATTATGATAAAGTGGATCGTGTTCGTGGATTAGATATTACTATCACCACAACTGCGAAATCTGATGATGAAGGCCGCGCACTGTTGGCTGCTTTTAACTTCCCGTTCCGCAAGTAAGGCAGGGTATTCATGGCTAAGCAATCAATGAAAGCACGTGATGTAAAACGTGTGAAATTAGCTGAAAAATTCTTCACTAAACGTGTAGAACTGAAAGCTATCATTTCTGATGTGAATGCATCTGATGAAGAACGTTGGAATGCTGTTCTTAAGCTGCAAACACTGCCACGTGATTCCAGCCCTTCTCGTCAGCGTAATCGCTGCCGCCAAACTGGGCGTCCGCATGGATTTTTGCGGAAGTTTGGGTTGAGTCGTATTAAAGTCCGTGAAGCCGCTATGCGCGGTGAAATTCCGGGCCTTAAGAAGGCTAGCTGGTAATTGTCACCAATTGAATCACGGGAGTAAAGACAGATGAGCATGCAAGATCCCATCGCGGATATGCTGACCCGTATCCGTAACGGTCAGGCCGCGAATAAAGTTGCGGTCACCATGCCTTCCTCCAAGCTGAAAGTGGCAATTGCCAAAGTGCTGAAGGAAGAAGGTTATATTGAAGATTTTAAAATTGAAGGCGACACCAAGCCAGAACTGGAATTAGTACTGAAGTACTTCCAGGGTAAGGCTGTCGTAGAAAGTATTCAGCGTGTAAGCCGTCCAAGTCTGCGCATCTATAAGAAAAAAGATGAGCTGCCACAAGTTATGGCTGGTTTAGGTATTGCTGTTGTTTCTACTTCTAAAGGTGTAATGACTGATCGTGCAGCTCGCCAAGCAGGTCTTGGTGGCGAGATTCTCTGCTACGTAGCTTAATTCGGGAGGAAAGAATGTCTCGTGTTGCAAAAGCACCCGTCGTCATTCCTGCCAGCGTAGAGGTAACACTCAACGGTCAGGTTATTTCGATTAAGGGTAAAAACGGCGAGCTGAGTCGTACAATCCACAGCGCAGTTGAAGTTAAGCATGCAGATAACCAACTGACTTTCGCTCCACGCGATGGCTATGTTGATGGTTGGGCACAGGCGGGTACGACTCGCTCTTTGCTGAATGCCATGGTTATTGGTGTTACCGAAGGCTTCACTAAGAAGCTTCAACTGGTAGGTGTTGGTTATCGTGCAGCAGTCAAAGGCAATGTTGTTAACATGTCTCTGGGCTTCTCGCATCCAGTTGACCACGAACTGCCAGTAGGCATTACTGCAGAATGTCCGTCACAGACTGAAATCGTACTGAAAGGTGCTGATAAGCAGGTAATCGGTCAGGTTGCGGCAGAACTGCGTGCCTATCGTCGTCCTGAGCCTTATAAAGGTAAGGGTGTTCGTTACGCCGACGAAGTCGTGCGTATCAAAGAGGCTAAGAAGAAGTAAGGTAACACTATGGATAAGAAAGCAGCTCGTATCCGTCGTGCGACCCGCGCACGCCGCAAGCTCCAGGAACTGGGTGCAACTCGCCTGGTGGTACATCGTACCCCACGCCATATTTATGCGCAGGTTATCGCACCAAACGGTTCTGAAACTTTGGTGGCAGCTTCTACTACAGAAAAAGCTATCAATGAGCAACTGAAATACACTGGAAATAAAGAAGCAGCAGCAGCAGTTGGTAAAGCAATTGCTGAACGTGCACTGGAGAAAGGTATCAAAGATGTATCCTTTGACCGTTCTGGTTTCCAATATCATGGTCGAGTCCAGGCACTGGCAGATGCTGCCCGTGAAGCTGGCCTTCAGTTCTAAGGTAGAGGTGTAAGATGGCTCACATCGAAAAACAAGCTGGCGAACTGCAGGAAAAGCTGATCGCGGTAAACCGCGTATCTAAAACCGTAAAAGGTGGCCGGATTTTCAGCTTTACCGCACTGACTGTTGTAGGTGATGGTAATGGTCGCGTTGGCTTTGGCTACGGCAAAGCACGCGAAGTTCCGGCAGCAATCCAGAAAGCGATGGAAAAAGCCCGTCGCAATATGAAAACCGTCGCACTAAACAGCGGCACTCTGCATCACCCAGTGAAAGGTACACACACCGGTTCCCGTGTGTTCATGCAACCTGCTCACGAAGGTACTGGTATCATCGCAGGCGGTGCTATGCGTGCTGTTTTGGAAGTGGCTGGTGTTCGTAACGTACTGGCTAAAACCTATGGTTCCACTAACCCTATTAATGTGGTTCGTGCAACTCTGGATGCTTTAGACAGCATGAAGTCTCCAGAAATGGTCGCAGCTAAGCGTGGTAAATCCGTCGAAGAAATTCTGGGGTAATGGCCATGGCTAAGACTATTAAAGTAACACAAATTCGCAGTTCAATCGGCCGCCTGCCTAAACATAAGGCAACTTTGGTTGGTTTAGGTCTGCGTCGTATCGGTCATACAGTAGAGCGCGAAGATACTCCTGCTATACGTGGTATGATCAACTTGGTTTCCTATATGGTTAAAGTTGAGGAGTAACAGATGCGCTTAAATACTCTGTCTCCGGCTGAAGGTGCCAAGCATGCACCTAAACGTGTAGGTCGTGGTATTGGTTCTGGCTTGGGTAAAACTGGTGGCCGTGGCCACAAAGGTCAGAAATCTCGTTCTGGCGGTGGCGTACGTCGCGGTTTTGAAGGTGGTCAGATGCCTTTATACCGTCGTTTGCCAAAATTTGGCTTCACTTCACGTAAGGCAATGATTACAGCAGAAGTTCGTCTGTCTGATTTCGCCGCTGTTGAAGGCGATGTCATCGATCTGAACGCACTGAAAGCCGCTAACATCGTTGGCACTCAAATTGAATTCGCAAAAGTTATGCTTTCTGGCGAAATCAATCGCGCAGTAACTGTGCGTGGCCTTCGTGTTACTAAGGGCGCTCGTGCGGCAATTGAAGCTGCTGGCGGTAAAATTGAGGAATAAGTAACAGATGGCTAAACAACCAGGATTAGATTTTCAAAGCGCTAAAGGTGGACTGGGCGAGCTGAAACGCAGACTGTTGTTTGTTATTGGAGCGCTGATTGTTTTCCGTATTGGTTCTTTTATTCCTATCCCTGGTATTGATGCCACTGTGCTTGCCAAATTGCTCGAACAGCAAAGGGGCACCATCATTGAAATGTTTAACATGTTCTCTGGTGGTGCTTTAAGCCGTGCTTCTATCTTTGCACTGGGGATAATGCCGTATATTTCTGCGTCTATTATTATTCAGTTGTTGACGGTGGTTCACCCAACGTTGGCAGAGATTAAGAAGGAAGGGGAAGCTGGTCGTCGTAAGATTAGCCAGTATACTCGCTATGGTACTTTAGTGCTGGCTATATTCCAGTCAATCGGTATTGCTACTGGTTTGCCAAATATGCCAGGAATGCAAGGGCTGGTGATTAACCCAGGGTTTGCTTTCTACTTCACGGCTGTTGTGAGCCTAGTTACTGGGACTATGTTCCTGATGTGGTTGGGTGAACAGATTACTGAGCGTGGTATTGGAAACGGTATCTCTATCATAATCTTTGCTGGTATTGTTGCGGGTTTGCCGCCGGCCATCGGCCATACCATTGAGCAAGCTCGGCAAGGCGATCTGCACTTCCTCCTGTTGCTGTTGGTTGCAGTATTAGTGTTTGCAGTAACTTTCTTCGTTGTTTTCATGGAGCGTGGTCAACGACGTATCGTTGTTAACTATGCGAAACGTCAACAAGGTCGCCGAGTTTATGCTGCACAGAGCACACATTTACCGTTGAAAGTGAATATGGCTGGGGTTATCCCTGCAATTTTCGCTTCCAGCATTATTCTGTTCCCTGGTACCATAGCTTCTTGGTTTGGGGGCGGAACTGGCTGGAACTGGCTGACTACTATTTCAATGTATTTGCAGCCTGGGCAACCGCTTTATGTGTTACTCTACGCGTCTGCAATCATCTTCTTCTGTTTCTTTTATACAGCGTTGGTTTTTAACCCGAGAGAAACAGCAGATAACCTGAAGAAGTCCGGTGCATTTGTACCAGGAATTCGTCCGGGAGAGCAAACGGCCAAGTACATTGATAAGGTAATGACACGCCTGACTTTAGTTGGTGCGATGTATATTACTTTTATCTGCTTAATCCCGGAGTTCATGCGTGATGCGATGAAGGTACCATTTTATTTTGGCGGTACTTCGCTACTTATAGTAGTTGTGGTCATCATGGACTTTATGGCTCAAGTGCAAACTCTGATGATGTCAAGTCAGTATGAGTCTGCATTGAAGAAGGCAAACCTTAAAGGTTATAACCGCTGATTGGTGGTTTGCTTGAGAAGTTACGGAGAGTAAAAATGAAAGTTCGTGCTTCCGTCAAGAAATTATGTCGCAACTGCAAAGTCGTTAAGCGTAACGGTGTCGTTCGTGTGATTTGTAGTGCAGAGCCTAAGCATAAACAACGCCAAGGCTGATAAAATAGCATATTTTTCTTGCAAAGTCGGTTTGAGCTGGCTAAATTAGCCAGCCAATCTTTTTATATCACAGCAACATTGTTTGAGTATCCTGAAAACGGGCTTTTCAGAATAGTGTTGCCGTAAATAATTGTAGGAGTGCATAGTGGCCCGTATAGCAGGCATTAACATTCCTGATCAGAAGCATACCGTAATCGCTTTAACATCGATCTACGGAATCGGCAAAACTCGCTCCCAAGCCATTTGTGCTGCAGCGGGTATTGCTGAACATGTTAAGATCAGTGAGCTGTCTGAAGAGCAAATTGACAAGCTGCGTGACGAAGTTGCCAAATACGTTGTAGAAGGTGATCTGCGTCGTGAAGTAACCCTGAGCATCAAACGTCTGATGGATCTTGGTACTTATCGTGGTTTACGTCACCGTCGTGGTCTACCGGTTCGCGGTCAGCGTACTAAGACCAATGCACGTACCCGTAAGGGTCCACGTAAGCCGATCAAGAAATAATCGGGGTATTGTATAATGGCAAAAGCACCTATTCGTGCACGTAAGCGTGTAAGAAAGCAAGTCTCTGACGGTGTGGCTCATATCCATGCTTCTTTCAACAACACCATCGTGACCATTACTGACCGTCAGGGTAACGCTCTGGGTTGGGCAACTGCGGGTGGTTCCGGTTTCCGTGGTTCTCGTAAATCTACTCCGTTTGCGGCTCAAGTTGCAGCAGAGCGCTGTGCTGAAGCAGTGAAAGAATACGGAATTAAGAACCTGGAAGTTATGGTTAAAGGACCTGGTCCTGGCCGAGAGTCAACTATCCGAGCGTTAAATGCGGCAGGTTTCCGCATCACTAACATTACTGATGTGACTCCGATCCCTCATAACGGTTGTCGTCCACCTAAAAAACGTCGCGTTTAATAGCGTTTACTTTTTTAGGTTTGTTGGAGAAAGAAAATGGCAAGATATTTGGGTCCTAAGCTCAAGCTGAGCCGTCGCGAGGGTACAGACCTATTCCTGAAGTCTGGCGTTCGCGCGATTGACACCAAGTGTAAATTGGAACAACCACCTGGACAGCATGGCGCACGTAAACCGCGTCTGTCTGACTATGGTGTACAGTTACGTGAAAAACAAAAAGTTCGCCGTATTTACGGTGTCCTAGAACGTCAATTCCGTAATTATTATAAAGAAGCAACTCGTCTGAAAGGCAATACAGGTGAGAACCTGCTGAGTTTGCTGGAAGGTCGTTTGGACAACGTTGTTTACCGTATGGGCTTCGGTGCGACTCGTGCTGAATCACGCCAAATGGTAAGCCATAAGGCTATCATGGTAAATGGTCGCGTTGTTAACATCGCTTCTTATCAGGTATCCCCGAATGACGTAGTCAGCGTTCGCGAAAAATCGAAAAAGCAGTCTCGTATCAAGGCGGCTTTAGAGCTGGCTGAGCAGCGTGAGAAACCAACTTGGTTGGAGGTTGATGCTGCGAAGATGGAAGGTGTGTTCAAACGTACTCCAGAACGTACCGATCTGTCCGCTGACATCAACGAACACCTGATCGTCGAGCTTTACTCTAAGTAAAGCTTAGCACCAAAGAGAGGACACAATGCAGGGTTCTGTGACAGAGTTTCTAAAACCGCGCCTGGTTGATATCGAGCAAGTCAGTTCGACGCACGCCAAGGTGACCCTTGAGCCTTTGGAGCGTGGCTTTGGTCATACTCTAGGCAACGCACTGCGCCGTATTCTGCTTTCGTCTATGCCGGGTTGTGCGGTGACTGAGGTTGAGATTGATGGTGTACTGCATGAGTACAGCACCAAAGAAGGTGTACAGGAAGATATCCTGGAGATTCTCCTCAACCTGAAAGGGCTGGCGGTAAGAGTTCAGGGCAAAGATGAAGTTATTCTTACCTTGAATAAGTCTGGCATTGGCCCTGTGACTGCAGCCGACATTATCCATGACGGAGATGTCGAAATCGTCAAGCCGCAACATGTAATCTGCCACCTGACTGACGAAACTGCTTCTATAAGCATGCGCATTAAAGTTCAGCGTGGTCGAGGTTATGTGCCGGCTTCTGCCCGGATTCATTCGGAAGAAGATGAGCGCCCTATTGGTCGTTTGTTAGTAGACGCTTGTTATAGCCCAGTAGAGCGTATTGCCTACAATGTTGAAGCAGCGCGTGTAGAACAACGTACCGATTTGGACAAGTTGGTTATCGAGATGGAAACTAACGGCACAATCGATCCTGAAGAGGCGATTCGCCGTGCAGCTACTATTTTGGCTGAACAGCTAGAAGCTTTTGTTGATTTACGTGATGTACGTCAGCCAGAAGTAAAAGAGGAGAAGCCAGAGTTTGATCCGATCCTGCTGCGCCCTGTTGACGATCTGGAATTGACTGTCCGCTCTGCTAACTGCCTTAAGGCAGAAGCTATCCACTACATCGGTGATTTGGTACAGCGTACCGAGGTTGAGTTGCTTAAGACACCTAACCTGGGTAAAAAATCTCTCACAGAGATCAAAGACGTACTGGCTTCACGTGGCTTATCTCTAGGCATGCGCTTGGAAAACTGGCCACCAGCAAGTATTGCTGATGAATAACTAGATCACAGGTTAAGGTTTTACTGAGAAGGATAAGGTCATGCGCCATCGTAAGAGTGGTCGTCAATTGAACCGCAACAGCAGCCATCGCCAAGCTATGTTCCGCAACATGGCAGGTTCCTTGGTTCGTCATGAAATCATCAAGACGACTCTGCCTAAAGCGAAAGAACTGCGTCGCGTCGTTGAGCCGCTGATTACTCTTGCCAAGACCGACAGCGTAGCTAATCGTCGTCTGGCATTCGCCCGTACTCGTGATAACGAAATTGTGGCAAAACTGTTTAATGAGCTGGGCCCGCGCTTCGCGAGCCGCGCAGGTGGTTACACTCGTATTCTTAAGTGTGGCTTCCGTGCTGGTGACAATGCTCCGATGGCATACATCGAGCTCGTTGACCGTGCTGTTGAGCCTCAAACAGAAGTTGCGACTGCAGAGTAATCTGTAGGGGCATATAAAAGAACCGGGTTTATCCCGGTTTTTTTACATCTGTATATCTGAATTTCTCACTTATTTTTTTCCATCCTGCTATGCTGATATCTCAAACAGCGTGTTTATTGTAGGAGATATGAAGATGTATCGTATTGGCCAACTGGCTAAATTAGCGAATGTAACCCCTGATACAGTGCGTTTCTATGAAAAACAAGGAATGATGGAACATCAGAACCGTACCGAGGGGGGATATAGGCTTTATACAGAGCAAGATTTACAGCGCCTTCGGTTTATACGTTATGCCAAGCAGCTGGGATTTACATTGGAAGCTATCACAGAATTATTGTCTATTCGTGTAGATCCAGATCATCATACTTGTGAAGAGTCGAAGCAAATTGTAGATTCTAGGTTGATGGAAGTAGAAGAAAAACTTCTTGAAATGCTAAAAATGCGTGATTCACTTAAGATGTTAAGTGATGCTTGCTGTGGGAGCTCTCACATAAGTACTTATTGTTCTATTCTTGAAACTTTAGAACAAGGAGCTTCAAATAAGGAATAAGTAATTTTTCTTTATTATGGGTGATTCAGAGAGTACAATTGCTATGTTTTTAGGCCAATTAATATGATAGAGGAATATGATGATTACATATCACCATAAAAAAGGCGTGATAAAGGATAATGCTATTGAAGCTCTACTACGTGATCCATTATTCAAACAGCGAATTGAGAAAAATAAAAAAGGGAAAGGAAGTTACCAGAGGAAAGGAAAGCATAACAAGGCAAGTAACTGGGAGGCCAGTGGTAAGGGATTATTAGATTTATTACCACTGGCCTTTTAGTTCTGATAGGTTTATTTTCATTCTTTCAGTAATCTATGGATTTCTATTAATAATTTTTCTTTAGTATTTGGGATGTCTGGCATAGCCTTAATCTCTTTTTTACTATATGATTTATTTATTAGTTTCATTGCATAGAAAATAGCTAATGACAGCAAGATATTTTTCAAGATCATATCAACAATCACGTCAGCCGCGGGATTAGTAGAATCGCCCTTCATGGTAAATTTACAAACCGTTTTAAAAAATTCACCATGTTCTTTCAATCATCGTGTTAATTAAAATGTGTCAAGTTGTATCAGTTATTGTGTTTGAATTATGTGACTGATAAATAATTATTTTTTTGTTCCTAAAGAAAAAAAGGGCTGGGTTGGAATAGTTTTTCTACTTCGGGAACAAATTTCTTATCTGTAATAAACATAATTACATGATCTCCTTGTTCGATTACACTGTAATTATGAGCAATAATTACTTCGTCACCGCGAACTATTGCTCCAATTGTAGTGCCTGGTGGTAATTTAATATCACCTACAGCTCGACCAACAACCTTTGACGTGTTTTCGTCTCCATGAGCAATTGCTTCGATAGCTTCCGCTACTCCACGGCGTAATGAGGAAACGCTTACGATATCTGCCTTACGAACATGGCTTAGTAGAGCTGAAATAGTTGCTTGCTGTGGAGAGATTGCAATATCAATGACACCTCCTTGTACTAAATCTACATATGCACTACGCTGAATGAGAACCATGGCTTTTTTGGCTCCCATGCGTTTGGCAAGCATTGCAGACATGATATTTGCTTCGTCATCGTTGGTTAGGGCAATGAATACATCTACCTGTTCTATATGTTCTTCAGCTAATAGCTCTTGGTCAGATGCATCCCCATAGAAAACAATGGTGTCGTGTAATAATTCGGCTAGTTCTGTGGCTCTTTGTTGATTTCGTTCAATTAATTTAACCCTGTAATCTTTTTCGAGACGTAGGGCAAGTCCGGCACCAATATTACCACCACCAACGATCATAATACGCTTGTAAGGCTTTTCTAAGCGTTGAAGTTCGCTCATTACAGCACGAATATGTTGTGATGCAGCCACAAAAAAAACTTCGTCACCAGCTTCAATAATTGTAGAGCCTTGTGGTCTTATAGGCCGATCCTGGCGAAATATGGCAGCAACTCTGGTATTAATATGAGGCATGTGTTCACGAAGTGAAGAAAGTGCATTTCCTACAAGTGAACCTCCGTAATAAGCTTTTACCGCAACAATACTTACTCTACCTTCGGCAAAGTTAACAACTTGCAAAGCACCAGGATACTGAATTAGTTTATAAATATAATCTATGACGAGTTGTTCAGGTGAAATAAGATAATCAATAGGAATGTCGTTAGGGAAAAAAAGCTTATCTGATTCACGGATATACTCTGCTGCGCGTATTCGTGCAACTTTATTTGGTGTATTAAATAAGGAGTAAGCAATTTGGCATGCAATCATGTTAGTTTCGTCAGAATTAGTTACAGCAACTAACATATCAGCATCTTCAGCACCAGCTTCTCTTAATACTTTGGGATGAGAACCATGACCATTGACTACCCTGAGGTCGAATTTATCTTGTAGCTGGTGCAGGCGGTTGGGATCAGTGTCGACTATAGTGATATCGTTATTTTCACCTACTAGATTTTCAGCTAATGTACCGCCAACTTGACCTGCACCAAGAATAATTATTTTCATAGTATTCTCTAACTTGTTAGAAACAGATAATTATCTTTATAAATTGTGGAGATATATTACTGTTTAATTAATCGAGCGTAAAAGAAACCATCACCACCATTGAATTCAGGTATTATTTGTTTTCCTGGGTTATCGCTTGTATCTGTTTCCGATAGTTTTGCATCTGGGTGGCGTTTTAAAAACGAACTGATTTGCTGACTATTTTCATCTGGTAAAATAGAACAGGTTGCATATACTAATGTCCCGCCTTTCTTTAAATATGGCCAGATTGCATCAATAATCTCAGATTGTAATTGAACTAATTGAGCAATATCTTCTTCGCGTCGTAACCATTTAATATCAGGGTGTCGACGGATTACTCCTGTTGCTGAACAAGGTGCATCCAGAAGGATACGATCGAATTGCTGGCCTTCTGCCCAATATTCAGGGTGGCGTCCATCACCGGTTTTTACTGTTGCATGGCAATTAAGGCGCTGGAGATTTTCTTTTACTCGTTTTATCCTGTGTTCATCAATATCTATAGCTAATACTTGGGCTTTTGGCGCTATTTCGAGGATATGTGTTGTTTTCCCTCCTGGTGCGGCACAAAGATCGAGAATTTTCTCTCCATTGATTGGTTGTAATAACTCGGCACACCCTTGTGCGGATACATCTTGAACAGTTACCCAACCTTTATCAAATCCAGGTAATATTGTTACTGGGCAGGGGAAAATTACACGGATAGCAGAAGGTAATTCGATAGCTGGTTCTGCATCAATTCCGGCTTTATGGAGAAGAGAAAGATATTCATCTCGACTATGGTATATTCGATTAACTCGCAACCACATGGGCGGTTTCTTATTGTTATTTTCAATAAGTTGCTGCCATTCTTGCGGGTAGGCTTTTTGGATTTTAGCTAATAACCATTTAGGATGTAAGTGATTGCTGGGACTATTTTGTGAACTCTCCATTAATTGCAGTTGCTGCCTCTGAAACTGGCGAAGAACACCATTAATCAATCCTTTTAGCTGAGGATATTTTAGAGTTACGGCTCCATTTACTGTTTCAGCAAGTGCTGCATGAGCTGGGATACGGGTATAGGTAAGTTGGTATATGCCAACCATAAGCAGGTAATGTAGAATGCGTTGCTTACCTTTTAATGGTTTTTCCATTAATTGACTTATTATCCATTCTAATTGAGGTAATACACGTAATACCCCGAAAGATAGCTCCTGTAACAAAGATTTATCTTTATCAGTTATATTTCGTTGAAGTTCAGGCAATATCGTACTGAGAGATTGCCCTTGGTCCAGAACTTGATTGATTGCTTTTGCGGCGATACTTCGTAGATTATATGTATTTTTCATAGTTAAAAAGGCTGACAAAAGTCAGCATTAAGAGAAAGTTTGTGAGAGAGAGTTTACATAGAATAGTATTCAGTTGATTTTATTACCTAGCGTAAACCACTCACGTTTGGAGTTAAGCAGATCTGCGGCTGACATTGCTTTTTTACCAGCAGGTTGTAATTGCGTGATATTCAGAATTCCATCGGCAGTGGCAATATGAATACCTTTTTTGTCTGCTTTTAAGATAGTTCCTGGTTCTACTGAAATTTGTTCTTCAATGGCTTCTGCTTTCCAGATTTTAACAGGTTGCCCTTCCATCTCGAAAAAGCTCATGGGCCAAGGATTAAATGCACGAATGCAACGTTCAAGATGGGTTGCAGATAGTTCCCAATTTATTTTGGCTTCTTCCTTGCTTAGTTTTTCAGCGTAGGTAACCAACTTTTCACTTTGAGTTTCAGGTTGGCTTTTACCTGATGTTATTAATGATAATGTTTTAAGTAGTGCATCTGGCCCAATATTGGTCAGTTTTTCGTATAAACTGGCACTAGTATCTTCAGGTGTAATAGGACAGCTTGCTTTATATAGCATATCGCCAGTATCAAGGCCTATATCCATTTGCATGATAGTTACGCCTGTTTCCGTGTCACCGGCCCAAAGTGAACGTTGAATTGGTGCTGCACCACGCCAACGTGGTAATAGAGAGCCGTGTACGTTCAGACAACCTAATCTTGGAATATCTAAAACAGCCTTAGGGAGGATTAATCCATAGGCTACAACGATGAGAACATCAGGTTGTTGTTTAAGAAGCCATTGTAGGTTTTCTTCTGAACGTAAAGTGGCTGGCTGAAAAACGGTAATGTTATGTTCTTCTGCCAGTGCTTTTACAGGACTGGGTGTCAGTTTTTTACCTCTTCCTGCTGGTCTGTCTGGTCGCGTTAGAACGCCAACGACCTCATGCTGAGACGTTAATAAAGCCTCTAAATGGCGTGCCGCAAAGTCAGGCGTTCCGGCAAAAACAATACGTAAATAATCAGACACGTTTATTTCCTGTATTAATATAATTTATTTGGTTCGGGCTTTTTGTTTATCCAGCTTTTCTACTTTCTGGCGTATACGCTGGCGTTTCAGTGGAGATAAGTAATCCACAAAAAGCTTACCAATTAAATGGTCCATCTCGTGCTGAATACAAATAGCTAGTAAGTCATCAGCTTGTAATTCAAATGATTGACCATTGTAATCTAGGGCTCTGATTTTGACTTTTCCAGCTCGTGGCACTAGTGCTCGCTGTTCAGGAATAGACAAACAGCCTTCTTCAATCCCAGTATTACCACTTTTTTCCAGTAACTCTGGATTTATCAGCACAAAGCGTTCATTCCTAGTTTCCGATACGTCAATAACGACAATACGCTGATGAATATCAACTTGTGTTGCTGCCAGGCCAATGCCTTCTTCTGCGTACATAGTTTCAAACATATCATCAATGATACGTTGAATCTCCGCATTAACTTCTTTAACAGGCGTTGCAATAGTGCGAAGCCGCTCGTCTGGGTAATGTAATATTTGTAATACTGACATATATGTTTAGATCTGTGTCCAAAATGTGAATGGTATTTTATCTCTATTCTAGACATTTCCCGTTTAGATTGACAGTATTGATTGCTAATTGAGCAGTTTGATATTGTCCGTCAATCTCAGTCAGGATGACAACATGGAAGCTATGGAAATATGGTTGCGAATGAAGATGATCTCCCATTTAGCAACAGAAAAAGCAGCAAATATTACAGAGAAATTATTGCATGCTGGGAATCGTTATCTCACCGTACTCAAGGATAGTGGGTTAACATCAGCACAATGTTTGCAATTTACTAAAGCGAATAAAATCTTGCTAGCTTCATGCTTAAAATGGCTGGAACAGCCGGAACGTCATTTATTGACATATTCTCATCCTTTGTATCCACCGCTATTAAAGCAAATACATACCCCACCTCTTGCGCTTTTTGTGTCAGGGAAATTAGATCTTCTTTTAAAGAAGCAGGTGGCGATGGTAGGGAGCAGGGCAGCAAGTTATTATGGCGAGAAATGGGCAAAAATTTTTGCAGGTGAATTGGTTGGACATGGGTTAGTTATTACTAGTGGTTTAGCTATTGGTATTGATGGTATTTGTCACCGATCTGCGCTAGATAGTGGAGGTCAAACAATAGCTGTATTAGGTAGCGGTCTTGGTCAGATTTATCCTTATAGACATGGATTATTAGCAAAGCAAATAGAGGAGGGGGGAGCCCTTGTTTCTGAATTTTTTCCAGATACTCCCCCACGTGCAAAAAACTTCCCTAAAAGAAATAGGATTATCAGTGGATTAAGTTCGGCAGTTATTGTTGTAGAAGCGAGTCAAAACAGCGGTTCATTAATTACAGCTCGTTGCGCTCTTGAACAGGGAAGGGATGTATTTGCATTACCAGGGTTTTTGGGGAGCTCAGTCAGTGAAGGGAATCACTGGTTGATAAAACAGGGGGCGTATCTGGCTACAAATGCAATGGATATTGTGGAACATGTTTACAGTTCACTACAATGGTTACATATGGAAAGAACAAAGGAAGAAGTAAAATCCCAGTTTGAGCAAACTGAGTTGCCATTTGCTGATGTGCTGGTTAACGTAGGTGATGAAATAACGCCAGTTGATATTATTGCGCAACGCTCTGCATTACCTATAGCTGAGGTAATGACAAAACTCCTTGAACTAGAATTATTAGGTAAGGTGGCTGTGGTTGCTGGTGGTTATGTGCGCGTGAGTTAATTAACTGAATACTCAAAGTCTTGTTTAGCGTCATATGAGTATAAATTTCAAGTGAAAATGATATGGCAAAAATGGTTCCTTTTTCCACTAATGAAACTGAATATTGTCCTGAATGTGGCTCTGTTTTGGTTATCCGTAATGGCATTCATGGCCCATTTCTTGGATGTTTTAGTTATCCATCGTGTCAATATATTCGCTCATTAAAAGGGCAAAGTAACGGCCATGTGGTAAAAGAACTGGAAGGGCAGTTATGTCCTGCATGTGGAGCTAATTTAGTTTTACGTCAAGGGCGTTATGGAATGTTCATTGGTTGTAGTCGTTATCCTGAATGCGAACATATGGCACTGATTGATAAACCGGATGAGACGTCGATAGCCTGCCCCCAATGCAAACAAGGGCAATTACTCCAAAGAAAATCACGCTTCGGAAAAATTTTTCACGCGTGTAACCGTTACCCCAACTGCCAGTTTGTATTAAATAATAAGCCAGTTGTTGGTGAATGTGTGTTTTGTTTCTATCCGTTATTGATGGAGAAACGCACATCACAAGGTACAAAGTTGTTTTGTGCTAGTAAGTTGTGTGGAAAACAGCAAATAAATTAAACTGAGTAATAAAATGAGTAATGAAGCATCACCTGCATTTGAAAAAGTATTAACTTCGCTAAAAGCAGAAAAAGTTATTGCTTATCCAACTGAAGCTGTTTTTGGGCTTGGATGTGATCCTGATAGTGAAAAAGCGGTAAATGAACTGCTTACATTAAAGAAGCGCCCGTGGCGAAAAGGATTGATTCTTATTGCAGATAATTATAGACAATTACAGCCATATCTTGATGACAATCTTCTAACAGAAGACCAAAAGGAAGTTATATTTGCTTGTTGGCCTGGGCCTGTAACCTGGGTGATCCCTGCAAAAGCCGGTACATCTAAATGGTTGACTGGGCAATTTTCCACTTTGGCTGTCAGAGTTAGTGATCATCCTTTGGTGAAACAATTATGTACTCTTTATGGAAAACCATTGGTATCGACCAGTGCAAATTTAAATGGTTTTGAACCATGCCGAACAGCAGAAGAAGTCAGACAACAGTTTGGGGATAAACTTTCTGTGTTGGATGGTGATGTTGGAGGGCGGAAGAATCCTTCAGAAATTCGGGATGCTTTAACTGGTGAGCTTTATCGTCAAGGGTAGAATAAATATGAATCAATTCGCTGTTTTTGGTAATCCTGTTACGCACAGTAAATCACCCCGTATCCATCAGTTATTTGCTGATCAAACAGGTATTGCGCATTGTTATGGGAAGATTTTAGCACCAATAGGTAAATTTGAAGAGACGTTGGATATGTTTCTTCAACAGGGGGGGGTAGGAGCTAATGTTACTGTGCCATTTAAAGAGCAGGCATTTACTAGGGCAAATGAATTGACTGAGAGGGCAAGACTCAGTGGTGCAGTCAATACATTGAAATTGTTAGATAATAATCAATTGCTTGGTGATAACACGGATGGTATAGGATTGTTAGCAGATTTGATACGGCTTGAGTTTATTACTCAGGGGCAGCATATTTTAATAATTGGGGCTGGTGGTGGTGCCAGAGGTGTTTTATCTCCATTATTAGAATTTGGTTGTGATATTACAATTACAAACCGAACGTTCAGTCGTACCATCCAGATTGCTGATAATTTTTCGCCAATAGGTAACATTTGGCCCGTTGAGATGAAAATACTTAATAGCCCTGAGTTTGATCTTATTATCAATGCGACTGCATCCGGTATCAATGGTGAGATTCCTGCGATATCTCCATTAATATTTAATGAAAATTGTGTCTGTTATGACATGTTTTATCAGGCTAATTTGACGCCTTTCATTTCCTTTGCCAAAAAACATGGTGTTTCTCGTTATGCAGATGGATTAGGGATGTTAGTAGGACAGGCAGCTCATTCATTTAAATTATGGCATGGTGTATTACCAGAAATTGCACCTGTGCTGCTAACATTGGAACAGGAGTTACATTCGTGAATCAATCTATCCAATTTCCTGATAGAGAAGAGTGGGATGAACAGCAGCAGATAGTCATTTTTCCAGCGTTGGTCAATGGATCATTGGTTCACTGTGCTATGAGGGCTAGGGATCTTTTATACCGTTATGGGGAAGATCATCATCCATTAAATCTTTTCCGACAAAATCGTTGGGATCTTGAAGAGGAGTTCGAATCGTTAATCAATAACGGGGATGATGATCATTTAGGACGTTATATATTACCTTCTTGCAAGTAGTCATTTTTCCAGCAAACATAATTGCTTGCTGAATAACATAGTACTTCTAATTCTTCAGGTTTTAGTTTTCTGACCCGACGGGCAGGGCTACCGACATAAAGGTATCCGCTTTCTAATATTTTTCCTGGAGCGATCAAGCTGCCCGCTCCAATAATAACGTCATCTTCAATAACTGAACCATCAAGTAGGATGGAACCCATACCGATGAGCACTCGATTACCAATAGTACAACCATGGAGTATAGCTTTATGCCCGATGGTGACATCATTCCCAACAATTAAAGGAAAACCATCGGGATTATCAACAGATTTGTGTGTCACATGTAATACAGAGCCATCTTGGATGTTAGTACGTGTGCCAATAGATACGTAATTAACGTCGCCACGGATGACAACTAAGGGCCATATGCTGACATCATCAGCAAGTCTGACATCACCAATGATCACACTAGACGGATCTAACATAACTTTCTGACCAATTTTAGGTTGAGTACCAAGATAACTGCGCAACACTCCAGACATATATACCTCTAATGAAGAAATGGAGATCTCTTATCCTTAACAGGATCCTAGTGAGGAAGACACTAGTATGCAATGGAAAAAGCTTATTGATCTTGGCTATTGTCGCCTAAATTCAATCCAAAAAGAGCAATAAGTAACCTGTTGGCGATAAATCTAAAAAAAAGTGTTGTGTAAAAATCTGGATTCCCTATAATGCGCCACCACTGACCGACACAACGCTGACAAAACGTGTGAGGCCAGGCGGAGCAAAGTGAATAAGCGCTTGACTCTGCGGGCGAAAAGCGTAGTATACGCAGCCCGGCTGAACGAGAATGTTACTTTTTATTTCAGCCTGCTCTTTAACAATTAATCAGACAATCTGTGTGGGCACTCACAAGACCGTATCACAAAAAAATACACTAAAGTCTTAAAGAGTGAACAACAGTTAATTCATTACGAAT
>NZ_JAJAFX010000076.1:0-23225 GCF_025384845.1 Photorhabdus temperata
TGAGGAGAATTAACACCCAATCAATTTAATGAAATGTGATTTTTATCACAAAAAATGCCAGTAATCTCGCTGAAAACCAGTCTTAATGAGCTAAATAACTAAAATTTTATTAAATAAATTTATCTTGCTCGGTTTATAGACCTTGCATTAATCACCATAGAAATTTAACTCTGTATTTTTTATGATATTGAAAAAACATTTTTGCTTAAGAATTCACTGCGACCGAGCTCACGGTTGCCCCATGCTTCATCAGTGGAAGCTATCTTTTCTGTTCCTGGACCGTATTTGACCCGGTAAGGTTATCCTTACCGGGTCAAACCGCTGACAAACCTCGTTGAAAATAACGGGGTTTGTTCTTTTCATTATGAATCATAATGCCATCCATTTTCCTTATTAAGCCGGTCTAATCGCCCGACAAGGCGTTATTTTCACTTCTCCTGCAATGAAATGTTCGCTCTCCAGAGATAAAAACAACAAAGCATCGCGACCAGCAACGCTATCTTCTTGATATTTTGGGCTGTTGCCGCCAGCAGACACTGTATCTGAACTTTCAGTAACCCACGGAAACGGGCATAACGATGCCCATGATGCTGCTTCGCATCCGCAAAACTGCGTTCTATTGTCTCCTTTCGCCGCTTGTAGGTCTTTTTGCCCCACTCCGTTAGCCGGTTTTCCCTGGCCTGCTCCTTACTCTCCTCCAAGACATGACGGGTCATCTTTTTGCCTCCTTTGGCCTGCATACAGGACGCGCGTTTCGGGCAATACTGGCAGATAGCCGCCGCAGCCTGATAATGCCGGTATCCCTCTCGGCTGGTCGTTTTATAAATCAACTTTTCGCCCTGAGGGCACACATAGCAGTCCTCCTGCTTATCATAGGTAAAATGTTTCTTCTGGAAGACGTTCGGCCCCTTATTCGGACGGCGGTAACCGATTATCGGCATGACACCTAACTGTTCCGTTAAGTAACAAACCGGGGCCGTAAAATAGCCCGCATCCAGCCCAACCGCGAGGGGAGCCAGGGAGAATCGCTTGAGCTGACGCGCCAGGCGTCCAATAAAAGGCTGGCTGTCGTGGACATTGCCCGGTGTGGCGTAGGTATCGGTGATGATGCCGACTTTCCCATCCACGCTACGATGGTCAAGATAAAAGAACCCCCTGGGTTTATTGGTTCGGTGCATAAATCCGCTTTCCGGATCAGTGATACTGACCTTCGTCTTTCTCTGCCGCTCCTTCATGGCTGGCTTTAGGCTTTTTTTCCCGACGTAGCCCGGTCTTCATTGACGGCCTTTTCCAATGCCTCGAGATAGGCACTGGGGGGCACAGAACGCAGTTCGTTCTTTGATTTATGCGGATTGGCACTGGCTTTCAGGTGGGTGTTGTCAGTATAGAGTACCCGTCCCCCCACCAACCCTCTGGCGATGGCCTGCTCAACAATATTATCAAAAATCTGCTGGAAGACTTCGCTGTGATTGAAACGGCGGCGACGGTTTTGGCTCAGGGTCGAAGCATCAGGCACTTTCTCGGTTAAGCCGAGGCGGAGGAACCAGCGGTAAGCCACATTGACCTGGATTTCCTGGGTCAGGCGGCGTTCGCTGGGGATGCCAAACAAGTAGCCGAGCAACATCATTTTAATCAGCATGACCGGATCAATGGCAGGCCGACCATTATTGTGGCAATACAAAGGCGCGACTAATTCGCGGATGAATTCAAAATCAATGGCGGCATCCACTTGACGGACCAGATGATTTTTGGGCACCAGTTCGTCAAGTGAGAGGGTTTCTGGCGGAAAAGTTTGGGGAGGAGGAGTTCTTAACATGGCGGCAATCTCCGTCGGGTGAACGGAACTTAATTAAAGCAAAGCGCCGGATAAAAAACCAGCACTTTGTCAATAATCCAAACCCGGTAAGGTTGTCCTTACCGGGTTTGTTTTGAAAAGATTTGGGTTATAAAAATAAAATCTTTTATTTATTAAAATAGTCTCGTCATATGATTTTAGACTTTCTCTTAAAACCATTTATCCATGTCTATTTAAATGATGTTTAAATAAATCAGTAAATTTATTTAATAATGTTTTATTACAGGGAGATTAATCAGCCAGGAAGGTTATAATAATTAAATGGATATTTAAACGTTAATAGAATGCGAAAATAGCTTGAAAAAATAACGATATGAATTTATTTTAGCGTTTAATCACATTAAAGGTATAAAAAGAGGTGTGATTTAATTTAAGCTGTAGAAAAGCAATGTTATTGGCTAGGATTAAATGGTGAAAAACAAGTTTAAATAGGCGTGTTTAATGTGTCGCGGTGTTGCATAATAAATGCAACATAATAATGATAAAAGTAATCCAGTTCGTATTTGATTAAATCATTTATTTGCGGATTTTGTTATTCTGATTTTTTTATAAACGATTATTTAACTGGTTGATAAAAAGGTTTAATCTCTAGTTTAAAATGTTATTAAAATCGGTTGGTTTTTTAAATATATTGTCTTGTTAACTTACTTTATATTCTTATTTGCCTTTTTTACTGGGTATATAAGCATTAATAAAGCCAATTCTTTTTCTCATTTTTCACTGATGGTTTTATGATGAGTAGGTTTTAAATTGTTATTAAAAGCTATTTTTTAACCTCTGATTTTAATAGGTATAATAAAGTTTTAATCGTTGTTTTTACTACTCTTACTGCCTGATTTATATTAATTTTAATCATCATGGTATATTGTGTTTTACGTTTTAATCAATATTAACCATACTCGCTTTTTATCTTTTTTAATGCTGTTTTACTGGCAATTTTGAACAGTTTTTATAATGTTACCCTCTTTTTTTATCTTTATAAATAAATTAGTAAATAGCTTGATGGTATAAATATGCCCCTTTGTTTTTTTCGGGAAATATTATTATTTTCTGATTTATTTTCAATTTTTTGTTAATGGTTAATGGGTTTTGATTAAGTTTGATTAACGTCTTTTTAAATACTGCACTTATAGTTAAATCTGTCTTTTATATAAAAGCTTTAATATCTCTGTTTTTGTGCTTTTGAATGGTCATGGCAGGTTAGGTAAATGTAAAATAAGCCGAAGATAATATCGTCGGTGAATACATTAAACATGACAGGGAATAAGCCGTTTTTAGTCACTCTGTACCTTTTAAAAATCTGGCGTTAATAGATGCCTGTTTTTTTTACCCTTAGCGAGCTAATCACTGAAAAAGAAAACAGCTTGCCGATCACCTAAAAATGAAAGAATCTATGGTCACCCTGTTAGCGTACCGCTTATCGGGTGACCATCTTTTCATTAAAGCCCTAAAGAGGCTTAAACATTTATGTGCTATGTAGTTAAGCAGCTTTGTTGCGCTTATTGACTAATTTTCTTTTTTTACTTTTCATTGCATTGCTGTGAGTTTCAGTAAGAATTCGCTTTTTTTCACAATTAGCAAAGCGATTTAAAACTTGTCTGATTAGTGGTTGATAACCTAAGCTATTAAGGTCAGCTATCATTTTCAAGTCTTCTATCAGAGACTTATTTAATCTGATTGATATTAGCTGTAACTCCAACGCTTCATTAATCAAATCTTCTGTCATATCATCAGATACTTTAACGTGAGCCTCACTGCAACCGAGCTCACGGTTATCCCATGCTTCATCAGTGGAAGCTATCAGGTTATTTGTTCGCTTATCAGTTTGTTTGCTCATTTTTCTGTTCCTAGACCGTATTTTTCGTAAATTCTCAATTCATCTTCATTAGGTGAGTAAGCTGTCCTTATAGCAACCCCTTTTTCTGGGTAATAGATAAAGACTATCTTTAACTTAACACCATAATCAGTTTCAGATATAAACCACTTAGTTGGCGGGTCAGTTTTGTTGTCTTCTCTTGTGTCCTCAAGAAAACGCCCGACCCGATTACAAAAACACTGGAGTACATCCTCTTCATTAACCGGAGGGATTTTACCTGCTAACTTCAACCTGATTTTTGATGATATCAAGAGCTTCATGTGTTTCGGTGTCTTTAACTCATGGTTAATTTGTATATACAGATTACACCACAAACTAGATCTAAACAACTCAATGTGACTCACATAAAATCAAAGCGATTTTGTATTACAAACAGATAAAATGCACTAGCTGTTTATCATTTTGTATATACAAAATGATATGGCTAACCAACAAATCTATGTTCCCCTTTTTTTGCGACACCGATTTTGATGTATGGTGGGCTCGCTTAAATCTATCCGGCGTCTGTTGGGAACCTGTTCCCGCGCCACGATGGGTTTTGATGGTCGCCGATTTGTTCTCGACTAATTAATTTTTATTTTCCTGCTCATCTTTCTGCACTTGCAAATCCAATCCGGTGAATAGTGTTGTGGCGAACAGATCGCTAGATTGGTCAATAACCTGACCCGGTAAGGTTGCCCTTACCGGGTTATTATGAGTTGTTGATAACGCTTTCTTCCCCCTGAACTGCACTTCACACAAGTTTCATTAACTTATTATGCTTATGCTTTGTATTACCTGGTGAAAGCCCGGGGGCAGTTGTGTTTAGCTCAATAGGAGCGCGCTGTATTGCGACTCCAGATTATTAAGGAAGTTCAACTGTTTATGTATGAATTTGGTCAGATCTTGCTGGCCGGTTTTATTGTCTATTGTCTCCTGTAATTGATTAGCAAATAGACTCCATACTTGTTCCAGTGTTGTTGCCTGGTTCAGTAGTGTGGTGCGCTCTGTCTCGATTTGCTGTGCAGCGCCGATACCGGTAATGCGTTTTTCTGTCTCTTTCAACTGGTTTTTCAGGTTATCGGACACCTTATTCAACCGAGTGATTTCCTCATCCAGTTTGGATCTAGCATCGGCTAATTCTATATATTTCAGCCCTTTAGAAATATTGTCGAGAATCTTTTTGGCGATTTCAATTCCCTGCTTAAGTGCCTGCTTGATGGCCTCTTTTTTCGGGTTGCTTATGTCCAATTTGTCCACTTCGCTGGCATTGGGAATGTAGTCCTTGAACATATCAGCCAGATTGTATTGGCGAATCACATCCTGGCTTGCGATGATTTTGTCGCGGTCTTCTGCCAGTTTGGTTTTTCTCTGCTCTTTCTGGGTAATATCAGCTTGCAGTTCTAATTTTCGTGCTTGTTCTTCTTCCAGGACTCCTCCCAGACGTTCTGAAATCACAACGTTACGCACATCGGCAATTTTGTTGGCCAACTGGTTAGCTTCATTGTGTAAGTTGAGAATAACGTTTTTGACATCTTTATTCAGGCTGCGGATCTGCTCTGAACGTGCTTCTAACAGCGTATCCCGGGTTTCATCGTCCAGCTCAGGATTTTCCAGCTCTGCATCAATTTCGACGATGGTCTGAAAGTATTCTTGAGGAGGGAGCTGCCGCAGGATAGTTTGCAGGTGAGGCACAGAGATACGTACCGTTTCGTCAAGATCACGGCTGTATATGCCGACCCGTAGTGTTTTTTCCTGGATTATTTCAATGCCTGAAGTTTGCTGCTGCACCAGACGCCAGATATTTTTCACCGCTTGATTCAAGGCCTTGATGTTAATTTCTGGATAAGTAGCAGAGTTTTGTGGAAAAGTGATAATTTCAGTCATTTTAATGCTCCTTTTTTCTATTTCCTATGTAATACAGGGGAGAGTTGTGATTAGTTATAGCGCTGTTTGTACTCTTTCAACGCCTCATCGAAAACCTTGACCAATTGTTTAGCGGAACCTTCTACCTCTTTCCAAGGGCTTATCACTTGCTGGAATTTAGTGATAAAAGAGGTCAGTTTCAGCGCGTTGTTAATTTCGGCGAATTTATCCCTGGAGGCATTGATCTGAGTTAGCATGGATTGCCACATGTAATCTAGGTGGTTCAGTGCGACTTCTGCGTCCAGCAAACGGGTATCGATGTCGCTAAAATCAATAGACAAGCTGGCCATAGATTCTTGCAATGCACGTTTACCTTTGATGCTTTCTTCCAGGCCGCGCACTTCTTCGATCAATGCGTTTTTCCGTTTACGTACGTCTTCTGCCTTAGCACCAAAAATACCACCTGTAATAGCAAGGCCAATAAGCCCCGCAGCGATACCGGAGAAAGCCAAGCCCACGAATTTGTCGTAGTCTTTCTTAAGTTGAGTGATTTCTTCTTTTTTCTCGATAATTTTTTCATCGAGATCTTTGATGCCAACTGACATCTTATTGTCTTTCATCAGCTTTTTCTTATTTTCTACTTGTGGCTGTAAACCAAATGCAATGCCGCCATTTGAGAGTCTGCCGCCGATCAGTTTTAGCTTGAAATCAGATACTTTGGTTCTGACCTTTTCGGTTTTCTGCTGCTGTTTTTGAATATCGTTCTTCATGTTATCCAGGATTTCTTCCAGTGCGTGCGACACCTCTTTATCTTCATTGGTGTAGGTGATACTGGCTAATTGTCTATCCGATAACTCTCCCAGTTTTTTCTTTATGCGTTCAATAATTGGCATCTCATTAATGATGCTGATGATATTCCCTCCGGTCTCGGTAATTTGTTTACCGACAATTTCCAGATCGATACTCTGTTGCATAATATCGTTTTCCACTCCGCTCCAGCTAAGTGAGTGAATGCGGATTTCTTCAAATAAAGTATGAATATCTTCTGGTTCCAGTCCAGGAATATCGACCTTTTGGTAGCCTAGATAGTTTTTCACTTCCTCCAGATTAAAAGGCAGTGAAAGACCTTTCTTAACATACAATTTGATATTAATAAGGTCTTCTTTGGTAAATATTCCGCCGGGGCGGGCAACACCTGCTTGTTTACCTGTCAGTAATTGCAAGGTAGCCGAGGGAATATCTGTTTCGTTCAGTGTTTTTTCCGCTGGAAGTTGAGCTAATAACATATATTTCTCCATTAGTGGTTATTGCTTCATTGAAAGAATTATTAAATACATCAAGGCACAACCGGATGTCATAATACCGATGCTGTTGAATTTGCGTTGTATTTTTTATTGAGTAATCTTAATTAAAAATACATTGATTAGCGTGATTGTTTGTTGAAAAAACAGTTTAATCCATAATTTTAATTAAACATTTTCCTTCATTTTTATCGGAATTGAAATTAGGTGTTTTTAATATATAAATGTGATATTTATGGAATTAAATATTGTTGATTTTTGTATGGTTGATAGTTAAGTTTGAAAATAATACTTTGGTTTTCTTGTTTATTTGTTCTGTGTTTTTATGTTATTTCTTGATGTTAGCATGAAAAATATGAAATATTTAAATACTATTTATATGAAAATGTATTTTAAAACAAATAATTACATTTGTGTTGTTATGTAATGATTATATAATCTCTTTCCTTTTGATTTAAAAGGCAGGTAATACGGTTTTTTTATAAAGAATAAGCTGGATGTTTTTTGATTTACCGTTTATGGCATGCTTAAAAAGTGGGTAAGATTGCACCCTACTTATCTTGTGTCATGGAATAAAGATTCAGATCCCTATTTTAACTAAAGTCTTAATTGTTCATATAATAGCCGGAGTTAATGAATAAGGGGGATGTTTTTATAATTCTATTTTACTATTGTGCAAATAAGATATATTTTTTAGAGAAAGGATTTTATTCGGAAAATAAAGGTTTTTTATTTCCTGGCTTATAATAACGGTCTTTATTTAGTAAATTTTTAGTAGTAAGTGAAAGAGTTGCCTTGTTGCAAATTACATAGTGCAAATTGATCATATTAATGAACTTAATATTCGCTATCGGAAGAGCAAAACGTCTGATTTATCCTGTTTCAGCATTGGAGAGAGCCTTCGTTGCTAACGGAATTGAACACATATAACTATACAAATAATCAGGGCTTTAATTATTATTAATGCGCCGTATAATCCTACTTTTTATCATGTCTTTTGGGGCAAGGTTGGAGAAGGTAGTGATAGCGTAAGATTCAATTAACGTTGGGTGAGTCTTTATCTGTTGAACAGTTTATGGCCGCAAGTTGTCAGATAAAGCTCTGTAGTCAGCGAAAACAAGTCTTCGATTAAATGGCAATTCATTGAACTAGGATAAAGAAAAAATTATCCGTGTCGTTAGGCTGACAGCGAGCTTTTATCAATGTTTTTTTGAGTAAAATATGTCAAACAGCGCATTTAACCGCCGCTGGGCGGAACTTTTATTGGAAGCACTTACCCGCCACGGATTGCGTCATGTTTGCATTGCGCCAGGTTCACGTTCCACGCCTTTAACAATGGCCGCGGCGGAAAATAACAAACTGATTTGTCATACCCATTTTGATGAACGCGGGTTAGGCCATCTGGCATTGGGATTAGCCAAAGCAAGTAAAAAGCCGGTCGCGGTTATCGTCACTTCTGGGACGGCGGTGGCAAACCTCTATCCTTCATTGATTGAAGCTGGCTTAACGGGTGAACGCGTGGTTTTCCTGACTGCCGATCGGCCACCAGAATTGATAGATTGCGGTGCGAATCAAGCTATTCATCAGCAGGGTATTTTTGCTTCTCATCCATCTCAGACAATTTCTTTGCCAAGACCAACAGACGATATCGCTGCAAGCTGGCTGGTTTCTGTCATAGATAATGGTATGGCGAACTTGCAACACGGGGCCTTGCACATTAATTGCCCATTCGCGGAGCCGTTATATGGTAATGAAGAGCCTTCTTATTATGAGTGGCAGCAACAGTTAGGCAACTGGTGGAAAAGTAATGAGCCTTGGTTAAGTCAGCCGACGATCTGTACGGTGGCAGAAGTGCCGGATTGGCGCTATTGGCAACAGAAACAAGGGGTTGTACTGGCTGGGCGAATAAGTGCTGAAGAGGGGATTTATGTTGCCGAATGGGCAAAAGCATTAGGCTGGCCGCTGATTGGCAATGCGCTTTCACAAACCGGGCAACCATTGCCTTGTGCCGATTTATGGTTGGATAATCCTCACGCACAGGCAATTTTGGCGCAAGCGCAACTGGTGGTCCAGTTTGGTTCCAGTCTGATGGGAAAACGTCTGTTACAGTGGCAGGCTAAATGCCAGCCGGAGGAATTTTGGATTATTGATCCCATTCCTGGCCGGCTTGATCCCGCCAATCATCGTGGCAGAAAATTAACCTGTAATATTGCTGACTGGTTACTGGCTCATCCGGCACAATTGCGTACATCGTGGGCAGAAGAGCTCATAATCTGGTCAGAGAAAGCAGTTAACTGCGTCAGAACAGAATTAGCAGGGAAGTTCAGTGAAGCTGCCGTAGCTTATCAATTACATGAATTATTGCCTGAATATGGACAGTTATTTGTGGGTAACAGCCTGATTGTTCGTTTGATTGATGCACTTGGGCAATTACCGGCAGGGTATCCGGTCTACAGTAACCGGGGGGCAAGCGGTATTGATGGATTGATTTCCACTGCGGCAGGCGTGCAACGGGCAACGGCAAAGCCAACTCTGGCGATTATCGGTGATTTATCTACACTTTATGATCTGAATGGCTTGGCATTGTTGCGTCATCCTTCCGCGTCAACCGTATTAATTGTGGTAAATAATAATGGCGGACAAATTTTCTCTTTACTGCCTACGCCAGAAGAAGAAAGGCAACGTTTTTACTGTATGCCTCAGCACGTTAATTTTGATCATGCGGCGGCGATGTTTGGTTTGAATTATGCCTGTCCACAAAGCTGGGCTGGATTACGACAATGTACTGAGCAGGCATGGCAACAAAATGAAACCACGCTGATTGAACTGAAAGTGCCAGATAGAGAAGGAGCTGAGTGTTTGCAACAGCTTTTAAAACAGGTGGCTATGTTGTGAGTCTGGCTTATCGTAAGTTCAACAGTCACAATGACCGTCCCTGGCTGGTTTGGTTGCATGGATTATTGGGTAGTGGCGATGAATGGTTGCCATTAGTGAATCTGTGCGCTCATTATCCCTCATTGGTAATCGATCTGCCTGGTCATGGTGATTCCAGGGATATTCAGGTAACAGATTTCACCGATATGAGTCGTCTGCTGTCTGAAACGTTAACAGAACAGCAAATTGATAAATACTGGCTGATTGGCTACTCGTTAGGGGGCCGCGTTGCCATGAATCATGTCTGTTATGGTGATATTCAGGGATTGTGTGGGTTGCTGGTTGAAGGAGGAAGCCCTGGTTTGTTTTCCCAACAGGAAAGGGATGCCCGTCTTGAACATGATAGGCGCTGGGCCAGACGTTTTCGTTCTCAGCCGATTGAACAGGTTTTGTCCGATTGGTATCAGCAGGCGGTTTTTTCTGATCTATTACCTGAACAGCGCCGGCAGCTGATTAAAATGCGCAGTCATAATCATGGCGGTGGTGTGGCTGATATGCTGGAAAATACTTCGCTTGGATACCAACCCTGGTTGGTGCCGGAACTGCAACAACTGGCGTTGCCTTTTGCTTATCTGTGTGGCGAAAAAGACGAGAAATTTCAGCAATTGGCAAAGTACTGCGCTTTACCGCTGCAAACCATTGCGCATGTTGGGCATAATGCTCACCGATTGAACGCGGCGGCGTTTGCTGCGGTAGTAAACCATTTTTTATCACTTTTTGATTGAAGGAATACGAATATGATTTACCCGAGCGAAGAAGAGCTGTATGCCCCGATTGAATGGCAGAACTGCTCTGATGAATTTGAAGATATTCTTTATCACAAATCCACCGATGGCATGGCTAAAATCACCATCAATCGCCCGCAAGTACGTAATGCGTTCCGTCCATTGACTGTTCAAGAGATGATACAAGCGCTGGATGATGCCCGTTATGATGACACTATCGGTGTGATTATCCTGACCGGTATGGGGGAAAAAGCTTTTTGTGCTGGTGGCGATCAAAAAGTTCGGGGTGATTACGGTGGTTATCAAGATGCCAGAGGCACCCATCACCTGAATGTGCTGGATTTCCAGCGTCAGATCCGTACTTGTCCAAAACCCGTCGTTGCTATGGTGTCCGGATATGCGATTGGGGGCGGTCATGTATTGCATTTGGTATGTGATCTGACTATCGCTGCTGATAACGCTATTTTTGGCCAGACTGGGCCTAAAGTTGGTTCTTTTGACGGCGGTTGGGGGGCATCTTATATGGCTCGGGTTGTCGGTCAGAAAAAAGCCCGCGAAATCTGGTTCCTGTGTCGTCAATATGATGCGAAACAAGCACTGGATATGGGGCTGGTTAACACCGTTGTACCTTATGCAGATCTGGAAAAAGAGACGGTCCGCTGGTGCCGTGAAATGCTGGAAAATAGCCCAATAGCCTTGCGTTGTCTAAAAGCTGCTCTGAATGCTGACTGTGACGGCCAGGCTGGATTGCAGGAGCTGGCCGGTAACGCCACTATGCTTTTCTACATGACAGAAGAAGGCCAGGAAGGGCGTAATGCCTTTAATGAGAAACGCCAACCTGATTTCAGCAAATTTAAACGTAACCCATAATGCGTACTGCAACTTTATACCGGTTCAGGCTGCCGATGGAGGCAGGCGTTATCTTGCGATATCAGCGGCTTAAAACCCGTGATGGCTTGCTGGTCCACTTGCAGGAAAATGGTCAACAGGGATGGGGCGAGATTTCACCTCTGCCGGAATTCAGCAAAGAAACTGTTGAGCAGGCGCGGGAAGCTACGGTGGAATGGCTTAAACAGTGGCGTCTTGGTGCTGAACCGGGCGAAAGTGAACTGCCTTCTGTCGCATTTGGGATTAGCTGCGCATTAGCTGAATTACAGGGTGAATTGCCGGAAGAAGCTGATTACCGGAAAGCGCCACTGTGTAACGGTGATCCTGATGAACTGATTGTTCGTCTCAGTGAAATGAGTGGGCAGAAGGTTGCTAAAGTGAAAGTCGGGCTGTATGAAGCGGTGCGTGACGGTATGGTGGTGAATGTTTTGCTGGAAGCGGTACCGGATTTATCTTTGCGACTGGATGCTAACCGTAGTTGGAGCCGTGCTAAAGCGGACGGTTTTGCTAAATATGTCGATCCTGATTACCGCCACCGGATTGCCTTTTTGGAAGAGCCTTGTCAAACCCCGGCAGAATCTCTCGCTTTTGCCTGTGATACTGGGATCGCCATTGCCTGGGATGAGAGTCTCCGTGATGAAGGTTTCAACGTGGAGGCCCAGGAAGGTGTTGCTGCTATTGTCATCAAACCCACCTTGACAGGAAGCCTTGCCCGTTGTCGTCAGTTGATTTCAACAGCGCGCAATGCCGGGCTGGAAACGGTGATCAGCTCCAGTATTGAAACCAGTTTTGGTTTGACTCAACTTGCCCGCATTGCTCATTGGCTGACGCCTGCTACCATTCCAGGGTTGGATACGCTGGAACTTATTCAGTCTCAGTTAGTGCGTTGCTGGCCGGATAGTACGATTCCAGTGACCGGATTGGATGAATTAGAAATCGCATGGCGCAGTTAAATCCATTTACCCAGTGGCCGTGGCGTTACTGGGCATCTTTTAGCCCCGAAAATATTGCCATTCGGTTGTGTGATCGCGTTTTAAACTGGCGTCAGTTGGTTGCTGCTTTGGATGCGATCGCGGCAAATTTCCGCCAACAAGGGGTAATTGAAGGAAGTGGCGTAATGCTACGGGGGAAAAATAGCGAACAGATGTTGCTGGGTTATCTCGCAGCACTACAGTGTGGTGCGCGGGTGTTGCCACTGAATCCTCAGTTGCCTGAAGTCCTTCTGTCTGAATTACTGCCTCATCTGAATATTGATTTTGTTGCTGATTTCTGTGGTGATAATTTGCCGGTTATAGATGCCAGATCCCTTGATTGGCAAAGTGAACCACTGAATTTTGATGATAACTCAGCAGCGTGGGACGCAATGCGTCCAGCCAGTATGATTTTAACTTCCGGCTCTTCCGGGTTACCTAAAGCTGCCGTTCACTCAATTCATGCGCATCTTTCCAGTGCACGGGATGTCCTTTCTGTGATGAATTTTCAGCAGCAAGATAGCTGGTTGCTCTCATTGCCGTTGTTTCATGTCTCTGGTCAGGGGATTATCTGGCGTTGGTTAATGAAAGGGGCTTCTCTGGTATTGAAAAATATCAATCCATTGGAGCATGCTTTAGCCGATTGTACTCACGCTTCATTGGTTCCGACTCAACTCTGGCGGTTACTGGAGCAGTCGCAAAATCGGCCACCGAATTTGAAAGAAGTGCTGCTGGGTGGGGCGATGATCCCCGTTGAATTGACGCAAAGGGCAGAGCAGCAAGGTATTCGTTGTTGGTGTAGTTATGGTTTAACCGAACTGGCTTCAACAGTGTGCGTTAAACGGGCCGATGAGTTGCCTGGCGTGGGAAATCCATTACCGGGCAAGGAAGTTCGGTTGATCAAGGAGGAGATTCAAATTCGTTCTGACAGCCTTGCCTGTGGATATTGGCTGGATGGTAAATTACAACCGTTGGTTGATCGTGACGGTTGGTTTCATACTCGTGATCGGGGAGTGATACAACAGGGTGAATTACGAATACTTGGCCGGATGGATAATCAGTTTTTCAGCGGTGGAGAAGGCATTCAACCGGAAGAGATTGAACGAATGATTAATACCTATCCGCAGGTAGAACAAAGTTTTGCTGTTCCTGTGCCCGATCCTGAATTTGGTTATCGCCCTGTCGTTGTCATTGACAGTAACTCGCCTGAAATTATTGATTTATTACCTGAATGGTTGGTTGATAAACTGGCCGCTTTTCAGCGTCCGGCAGCTTACTATCTCTTACCTCAGCAATTTAAAAACGACGGTATTAAAATTTCCCGTCAGCAGATCAAAAAATGGGTATTGGATTTACCCGGTTGCTCTTGAGTTATTTTGATTTGTTTTCGTACTGCCCATTATCACTAATGGAGTCATGGGCAGAGATAATGAATGATACGGTGTTGTTAGCAATCAGTCTTTAATTTTTGCAGCGCTCTTTCGACACCAGCACCATATTCTGGGTGAACTTTTCTAAATAGCTCAACCTGACGGCGTTGAGTCTCTTCATGTGCTTGTGACAGTTCACTGGCGATACGGTCGAACATACGCTGATGCTCTTTACTGCTGATTAAGTTAAACAGTACGCGGGGCTGACTGAAATAATCTTCATCTTTACGGTGGTTCCAGTGGTCAGCGTCTCCTTCTAAAGACAATGATGGGTGTTTGAATTCAGGTTGTTCTTGGAACAACCCGGCGTTGTTTGGTTCATAAGTCACCGTGTTTCCGCTGTTGCCATCCACGCGCATTGCACCATCACGGTGGAAATTGTGGAACGGACAACGAGGTGTATTAACCGGAATTTGATGGTGGTTAACGCCAAGGCGATAACGTTGAGCATCACCATAGGAGAACAGGCGGCCTTGTAACATCTTATCAGGGGAGAAACTGATACCTGGCACGACATTAGCAGGGTTGAAAGCGGCCTGTTCAACTTCTGAGAAATAGTTCTCAGGGTTACGGGTCAGCTCAAAATAACCGACATCAATCATTGGGTAATCGCCATGAGGCCATACTTTTGTCAAATCAAACGGATTGTATGGCAGCTGAGAAACGTCTTTCTCTGGCATAATCTGAACTTTTAATTTCCAGCGTGGATAATCTCCTTGCTCAATTGCGGTAAACAAGTCACGTTGAGAACTTTCGCGATCTTTACCGACCAGCGCTTCCACTTCATCATCCAACAGATTTTTAATGCCCTGCTGACAACGGAAATGGAATTTCACCCAGAAACGTTCATTATCTGAGTTGATAAAGCTGAATGCATGGCTACCAAAACCGTGCATATGGCGGAAAGATCTCGGTATACCACGGTCACTGAAGTCAATGGTTAATTGATGCAGTGATTCAGGTTGATGAGAGAAGAAATCCCATTTGTAGGCAGGATTACGCAGGTTGGTATGCGGATCACGTTTAACCACATGGTTAAGATCTGGGAATTTCAGGGGGTCACGAAGATAGAATATCGGGGTATTGTTACCGACTAAATCCCAGTTACCTTCTTCAGTATAGAACTTAAGCGCAAAACCACGAATATCACGTTCCGCATCTGCTGCTCCGCGCTCACCGGCGACGGTTGAGAAACGGGCAAACATTTCTGTTTTTTTGCCTATTTCAGAGAAAATCTTAGCGCTGGTGTACTTAGTGATATCGTGAGTAACGACAAAGGTTCCATAAGCTCCAGAGCCTTTGGCGTGCATACGGCGCTCTGGAATAACTTCACGGTCAAAATGGGCAAGTTTTTCTAAGAACCAAACATCTTGTAACAACATAGGACCACGTTGGCCTGCGGTGATGACATTATTATTGTCAACGACAGGGGCTCCGGCATTCGTTGTAAGTCCTCTCTTTTTCATCACACTTCTCCTGTTTTACATGAAAAAAAACAGCGTAATCGCTGATTAAAAAAAACAGTTCTGGTCAAATGTTAAAATTCAAATGTTGTATTTTTTCTATAAGTTATTTATTGTTTTCTTATTTACTGTTTAATATAAAATTATTTATATAGTTAATTATTAAGTAAATGAAATGAAAAATTCACACATATTTAGTAAGTATAGATGATTCATTTCCTTTTGTTGTCTACAGGTTTAGTTCTATTTAAGTAAGACGCTTAACATTAAGTAAATAAAGAGGAAATATATGAAGGCTTATCTTGCCGCCGCAGCAACCGGTTTATTGTTCATTGCCGGGACAGCAAATGCGATTTCGGTGAATGTTCAGGCTGGTCGCTATTTCACCAATACTTCAGCTGCAATTGGTGATAACGGTGCTGGATTATCTTTTAACGGTAACTGGGCACGCAGTGTGTCCGCATCATTTCTGATGCGGACAATTTAAACTTAGGATTAACCCACTTCTGGCAGCAATCCGCTGACAATACCAATCTGGATAGCAATAACTGCGATTCCACAGAGAAATACTAGCACCAAAACGGGTTTTCCGCCTATTACCCGATAAGCTGTTTGTTCAATTTGGCGGCTGCGCCATGCCAGCATTGAAGGCAGCAGCAGAGCAAGAATAGACAGTGCTACAGCGGCGAAAGTCAGAGCCATAACAAAGTTTGGATAGTACAACGCGCAAAGCAAGGGTGGAATAAAAGTAATCACCCCTGTTTGCAGGCGGCCTGTCGCATTGTTACGGCGTTTGAACAGATCCGCCATGTAATCAAATAGACCTAAAGAGACACCCAGAAATGAGGTTGCCAGCGCCAGGTCAGCAAACAGGCGAACAGCAAGCTCTACACGCGGAGTGGCAACGACGTCTCTCACTGCCTGTAACAGCCCATTCAGCCCCGCCTGCTCTGCCAGAATGCCGACAAAAGTATGGGAAGAAATCGCTCCCAGTGTTGCTAACTGCCACAGAATATAGGCCGTCAATGGGATAGCACTGCCGATAACAAATATTTTGCGTAACTTGCGGGTATCGCCGCCCATATAACTCACGATGCTTGGCACACTGCCGTGAAAGCCAAAAGAGGTGAATACTACGGGAATTGCTGAAAATACCAGACCTTGCTCCAGGGGCATGGAGAGCAGGTTAGTGTTTTTGATATGAGGCATCATGACTGCCAACATAATCACCAGGAAGATGATTTTTGCAGTAAACAGCAAGCGGTTAATCATATCGACAGATTGAGTACCGATAGTGACAACACAACCTGCGACAATGGTGAAAATCAGTATCCCGAATGAGATCGGAACAGGTTTATCCAGCCATGAAGACAGGCTGCCTGCAAGCAATTCACCGCCACCGCTGATATAAGCGGTGGTCAGGGCATACATCAGGAATAACATACTGAAACCGGTAAGCCATTGACCACTACGTCCCAGATAACGTTTTGCCACGGTTCCTAAACCGGTATCTGCTGGGCTGTACTGATAAACTTCCACCAGCAATAAAGCGGTGTAGCTCATCAAAACCCAAAGAGCGACTAACATCACGAAGGTTGTCCTAAAACCAACACCGGCCGCAGCCAGTGGCATAGCCAGCATCCCTGCACCAATTGTCGTCCCGGCGACGATAAAAATACTGCCAATAGTGCGATTCTTCACGCTTTCCTCTGCTTCTGAACTGATTGAAATAGTTATAGAAAGGGAGGCTAAAGGATTAAGTTATTTCTGTCAAATAAAGGTTACAGTATATGTAAATAAATAATTACATTGTGTGTGTTTGTATTATTTTGGATTATGTATTTCGTTAAGTATAAAAAGTTACTGATTCTATTAAGTGTTAATAAGTTAGGTTATTGATCACATTTAAAAGTTATATTTATTATTATTGTCTGAATAGGCGGGTAAGATAAGACATTATTAATTCTTTTAACAATTAGCTTATTGTAAAATGAAATTTATCAATGGAAAGAATATTTGTTTGTCTTAGAAGATTTTTTGTATCTGTTGTGTTAGTTATATCAGGGGAGGCTTATGCTTCAGAGTTCATTAGCCCCGCAGATCAGGAGATTATCACTCAACAACAGAAGGCATTGTTGCAGCAAGCTCAACAGCAGCGTGATGCTATACGTAATAACATTACCTTATCTCCATCTTTAGAGCCCAAGCCTGATGGAGTTGAATCTATTTGCCATACCATTCACCGTATTCAATTTGACGGTGTTAAAAGCCTTTCCCGATCAGTGCGGGAAGGTTTAACACAGACTTATTTATCCCGTTGTTTAACCTTGCAGGATATTAATGGGCTGGTGCGTAAAGTATCGAATGCCTATATCGAACGGGGTTATGTCACTTCCCGTGCTGGACTCAGGGCGCAGGATTTATCTACCGGTATCCTCATTATTACCGTGAGCGAAGGTAAAGTTGAATCAATCAGCCTTGACGATGAAACACCGCTCTCATTGAAAATGGCCTTTCCAGGAATAGTCGGTAATACATTGAATCTACGGGATATTGAACAGGGGATGGAACAACTTAACCGGCTTCTTTCCCAACAGATGACGATTGATATTCAGCCGGGAAAGCAACCCGGTTATTCTGCGGTTATTTTGAAACGAATATCACATCGTGTGCCGGTCAGTACCAGCTTTGGTGCGGATAACAGTGGTCAAAAAGGTACGGGCACTGGGCAAATCAATGTCAGTGTGAGTTTGGATAATCCGTTACATTTTGCTGATCAGTGGTCATTATCAGCTAGTCGTAATAGTGACTTTCGTAATAACCACCAGAGCCGGAGCCTCTCTTCCCATGTGACAGTTCCTTATGGTTACTGGCTGTTTAGTTATCAATATGCGTGGAATGATTCTTTTCGGGATATTCCGATTGATTCACAAACCTATCGCTATGAAGGTGACAGCCAAACTCATCGGCTGGCGGTAGATAGGACGCTATATCGTGACGGTAAGCAGAAACTGGCACTGAATGTAGGAATGACGCGCCGTCAGACGACCAACGTGATGGTGGGAAAGAAATTATCTATTAGCAGCCCGACATTAAGTGTTATCAACTTTGGCGTTAATTACAGTTCAGTATTGGCGGGTGGCTATATCACTTTCAATCCTATACTGAGTCGTGGCTTATCTGTGTTAGGTGCCACAAAAGATGACCCAAATTTTCCCGATACGCCACGGAGTCAATTTCGCAAATTCAGTCTGAGTGCCAGCTATTTTATTCCGATCACGGATTCCATCTATTACCTCTCATCCATTTACGGTCAGGCCACACCGGACAACCTTTACGCCAGTGAAAACCTATCACTGGGTGGGCAATATTCTGTCCGGGGATTTAAGGAACAATATCTTACCGGCAATTGCGGCGGATATTGGCGTAATGAATTGAACTGGCGGATTTCAGAATTTCCTGTGTTGGGGGAACTTGTTTTAACCGGTGCGTTGGATACTGGTTGGTTACAGGAAAAAATTGGGCAAGTTGATAGCGGTAATGTCACTGGCACTGCGCTCGGCGTATCACTAACTAATAGCAGATTCAATCAAATTATGACTTTGGGGACACCACTAATTCACCCTAACCATCTGAAACCGGATAACTGGGTGGTTTACTGGTCTGCATCACTGATTTTGTAACGATGTAACACAGGAAATTATACCAATAACCTTGTACTTAAATTAAGAAAGGATAGAACGATGGATAGATGTAACAACCCTATGGCAAGGGGCGCTTGTTATCTTTTAATTTATCTGACCGCAGTATATCCCCTTCATCCGGTTATAGCCGCTGGTATCACGCCTGATAATAATCATACTCAGGTACAAAACCAGGGCAATATCCCGGTTGTGAATATTGCTACTCCTAATGGAGCAGGGATATCTCACAACACCTATAAAGAGTTTAATGTTGCTACTCAGGGGGCTGTACTCAATAACGCCACTCAGGCGGCTAAATCACAATTAGCTGGGCAGATAAATGCAAACAGCAACTTGAAAGGTAAAGCAGCCGAATTAATTATTAATGAAGTCACCGGTAACGGGCGGTCTGACCTTCAGGGCAAACTGGAGGTGGTAGGTAATAAAGCCAATGTGATGATTGCCAACCCTAACGGTATTACCTGTGATGGCTGTGGCTTTATTAACACCTCCAGCGCAACACTGACTACCGGGAAACCTCAGTTTGACAAACAGGGTGCATTGGAAGCATTGGAAGTCAAAAAAGGTCAGATTATGATTGGTGGCAAAGGGCTGGATGGCAAAACGACGGATTATATTGACATTATCAGCCGGGCAACTGAGTTAAATGGAAAAATTCAGGCTAACAATTTGTCCTTTACACAGGGCGCTAATCGGATTGATTTTAACGATGGTACAGTGAAAAAAATCACAGGGGAAGGCGCTAAACCTCAATTAGCCGTTGATACCAAAGCATTAGGCGGCATGTATGCCAATAAAATTCGTTTGGTTGCTACTGAAGATGGCGTTGGGGTTAATTTGAAAGATTTAACCAGCAACCAGCGTGATATCACTTTAAACGTTAATGGTAAAATTGAATTAGGAAATGCCAAAGCCAAAACAGATTTCAACCTCAGTGCCAGAGAAACTCATATTGCTCCCAATATTAAGATACAGGCAGAACGGGATATTACCTTGGCAAGTACCAAACTGGATAATAAAGGGAATGTAACTGCGGGCCGGGATATGCGGGTATTTGGTGACACCGTGCGTAATACCGGTGATAAAGCCTTGCTGCAAGCCAACAATAATATGTGGATACAAAAAGATGCGCAGGGAAATAAAGGTCAGTTAGTCGAGAATAGATCGGCAACGATAAAAACCGTGAATGGGGATTTGGTTGTCAGGACTAATGCGCTGAATAATGCTCGCAGTATCTATTATTTTGAAAAAAGAAAAACAGCACCCAACCCGGCAGATAAAAATTTCAACATTCTCGAAGCACAATATAAGTATGGACATAATTTAAAAAGTATGCAACCCAGTGTCCTCACATCTGGTGGAAATATTTATATTAACAGTGATATATTATCAAATCAGGAATTGAGCAAAATTGAAGCCGGAAAAGATATTTTCTTAACCGGAAAAAAACTTTTAAATACAAGCAGAATATCTGAGGAAACATCAGGGTATCTTAATCTCTTTGAATACTTCCCTAAGGACACTTATGTATCTATAACCGATTCACTTAATACCCCCTCCGGTATCTATAAACTTTCTTCTAATAAGATCCTTGAAAAAATCAACATATATCACCAATGGGATGATAAAAGTTATCATATTTTATCGCCAGGTGAAGTAAAATATGATATAAAAAAAGACAACCTTATTCTTGAACGGGCAAGTATCATAGCAAAAGGTAATCTTATCGCTGACTTTAGCGACAGCATTAATATTGATACTGACTACCCTCATAAATCCCCTTCTGGTTTAGGTTTATTCAATGATCTCCCAATCGACAGTGAAAAACTGCCAGAAATATTGTCAGCTAAAAATATCTTATTGCATGGTGGACAAATAACTCTCAAGGATAAAATTAGAGCCTTTGATGAATTAAATATTATTTCTGAGAACGATATTGTCCTCAAGAATTCAATACTTTCATCACAAAATAATTTATCTATTGCTGCCGTAAATAATATCAATATCTGGAAAAGTAATATAAAAGGAAGGGATGTCACTGCAATCAGCCGTAATGGCGACATTCAGTTTAAGAATGGTGATCAATTCGGTTATTTTTGGAGCCAATCTGTTACTGGCGATCACCCAATATCAAACAAGTTAGGTGCTAGCGGTAATTTAACTATCAACGCCGGTAAAAACCTTCTTTTACAAAATGTCTATTTACAGCCGAGTAAAAATATATCTCTGATAGCCAACAGTGATGTTACGATAGAAAACCATGTAGATACCTATATTTTTGCAAAATCAAAGAAAAGAAATGAACGCTTACCTATAGCAGGCATGTTGAATGCCTCAGAATCATTGACGATTAACGCCGGGGGTAATCTTTATGCTAAAGGCTCAGATATGTCAGCCGGAAAAGATATTTATTTAAGTGCGGCAAAACAGATTGATCTGAGTTCTGCTGAATTAGGAGATCGGGGGAGTCTTCTCATACCCAGCGACTCATCAGAACTCAGCAGCAAAATTTTTGCAAAGAATAATATCAGCATAATGAGCGGTGGTGATATTCATGGGAAAGCTGTTCAGATACAGGCTAACGGTAACACATTATTATCCGCAGGAGGAAATATCACATTGCCTTCCCTTGCTTATTCTGCAATTAACAAGGCTAATGATAACAACAAAGATGACCGACATATTATTGCTCAAGTCCGTGGTGATAAAAAATTGACAATAGCGGCAAATGGTACCCTCACTACCGCGGGTACTAAATTGACTTCTGATGGTGATGTCACGCTCTCCTCCGGTGGCAATATGCGTTTTGAATCGGTGCAGAATCACACCTACCGGGAAGGTAATAGGGAATTTACCGAATCGGTGACTCAGCAAGGCACTGAATTGACTAGCGGCGGTGTACTGACCGTTATCTCAAACGGTAGCATTCTTTTCCAGGCCACTAAACTGGCTACTAAAGGTGCGATGGATGTCGCGGCAAAAGGTGGCTATCTATACGCTCAGGCGATGGAGGAATCCAGCCACTATGAGAAAACAGAGACAAAACGTAAATGGTATGGCAAGAAGAAAACCATTAAACGTACCCGTCATGATGTCACTAATAAAGTCACTGAATTTACCGCTGGTGGTGATATTAATCTGTTAAGCCGGGATGACAGTACTTATGAAGCCAGTAAAATCTCCACTAATAAAAATGCCAAACTGACCAGCACTCACGGTAAGGTCAATTTTAAAGCGGTAAAAAATACCACTTTCGAACAGACCATTACCAACTCCAAAGGCTTTTATATCAAACATAGGGATAAAGGTTATACCAAAGATATGTGGATTCTTCCTGCTATTCATATCGGCGGAAAACTTACCGTAGATGCAGCAAATGGTGTTAGCGTTGATATCAAAGCAAAAAATGGTCAGACATTACAGAATGCCATATCAATCTTCGGTAATACGCCGGAAACGGCTTGGCTGAAAGGACTCAGTGAACGTAAAGATGTTCAATGGAATTTGGTCAAAGATGCTTATAACAGTTGGGATCACAAGAGCCAGCATTTAAATCCGGTGGTTTCTGCGGTGATTGCTATTGCAGCGGCGGCGGCAACAGCAGGCAGCTCTCTGTCAGCATCTGTCGCATCTTATGCGGGTAATAGCGTTGCGGGTGGTGCGTTAACTGCGGGGATGTCATCACTGGCTGCACAGGCTGCCGTAGCTATTGTGGACAATCAGGGTGATATATCCAAAGCGCTAAAAGCATTGGGTAGCAGTGATGCCGTTAAATCAACTATCACCTCAATGGCGATTGGTGGCGCATTGGCTGGATTTGATTCCTATATGGGATGGGATAAATTGGCTGATGGTACTAAACTCGATCCGACAAAAGCTAAATTACCCCAAATCAGCAATGGTGACTGGAACAAAGTGGTCCAGCGGGTAGCTGGTCAATCCATTATCAGTTCCAGCCTGAATACTACGATTAATGGCAGCAGTTTTAAAGATAATCTAACTACTGCTTTGTTATCTAATATTGGCAGCCAGATTCATGCGGAAGGTGCCAGATTGATTGGTGACAAGGGCGAGGTATTGGGAGTACCGGGCAAAACGTTGAGCCACGCAGTTGTGGCAGGCATCAGTGCTGAAATTGGCCGGGGAAATGCCAAAGGTGCAATGGCAGGGGCTTTGGCTGCGGAACTGGCTGGTATCATGATGGGTGATAACATCATCAAAGCTGAAGAGTGG
>NZ_JAJAFX010000077.1:0-21754 GCF_025384845.1 Photorhabdus temperata
GTGTATTTCCATCAATATTACAGATAGTTGATTATCTGGGCATCGCAATTGACCACATTTTGAGAGAGGCCTCGTATGTTCAGCAAGACTGCACTTCTTACGCTTGTCAAAGAAGGTGTTGGTCACGGTATAACTTCTCTACTACGCAAGAATGCAACCTATAACGGCACAACAGGTATTTTTATGTACAGAGGTAACACAACATGCAACAAATAGTGAATCTATGGCCGTTGATTGGCATCGCGGTCATTGTAGTCGGCTTTTTACTGAAGTTTAACCCCGTATTGGTAGTCATTGTCGCCGGAATCATCACAGGACTGGCGGCACATATGCCAATCACGAATATTCTGGAAAAATTAGGTTCCGGCTTCCTTAATACCCGAAATCTGCCATTGATCCTACTGCTGCCACTGGCAACTATTGGCCTTTTGGAGCGACACGGTTTAAAAGAGCAAGCTCAGACCTGGATTAGGAATATCAAAACAGCGACCGCCGGACGTCTGCTGATTGTCTATCTATTCATTCGTGAGGTAACAGCAGCACTCGGTCTGACCAGCCTGGGTGGACATCCGCAAATGGTGCGTCCATTGCTGGCCCCTATGGTGGAAGGCGCGACGGAAAACCGCCACCATGATCTGCCTGACGATGTGCGCTATCGTCTGCGTGCTATGTCAGCAGCCACCGACAATGTTGGCCTTTTCTTCGGTGAAGATATCTTTGTCGCCTTTGGGGCAATCATCTTTATGCATAACTTCATGCTGGAATCCGGCGGCATTCAAACGGAGCCACTGCATATCGCCATGTGGGGGATCCCTACCGCCATCTGCGCCTTCTTGATCCATGCTTTCCGTTTATCCCGCCTTGACCACCACATCGCGACTGAGCTGGCAGCCCTGAATGGCATGGACCAAAATAAAAGGAAGGCAAGATAATGTTTCAGCAACAGTATCTTTACTGGCTGGCTGGCGTGATCCTGCTGGCCGTAGCAGCAATGTCCTGGCGTGATCACACCAACCCCCGCCGCCTGACCACCAGCTTATTCTGGGCGCTATACGGAATCGTGTTTCTGGTTGGTGACTGGACCTACCGCCTGATGGAGTTATGGGCAAGCAGCGAAGCTGAGGCACAAAAAATGCTGAATATCAGTGTGGGGCTGATCGTCGTGTTGATGGCGCTGATAGCCGGTCTTGGTGGTGTGCGACTCGGTAGTTACCACCAGCGCACGCCTCAGCAACGACAGGAAAGCGCCTCTCGCCTGGGCCATCGTATCTTCCTTCCCGCACTGGCGATTCCTATTGTCACTGTGATGGGGGTGCTATTATTTAACCATGTTCCTGGACTACAACAGGCATTATTCGGTACCGGCAACCATTCCACGCTAGTGACACTGTTTTCCATGACAGTAGGTTGTTTAACCGGATACGGCATTGCGTTGAAAATGACACGTGAAGGCATCACTCAATCAACCCAAGAAGCACGTCGCTTACTGGATGCTATCGGCTGGGCGTTTATCCTGCCACAGATATTAGCTACGCTGGGACTCTTATTTACCGTAGCGGGCGTAGGTACCGCCATTTCTCACCTGACTGAAAACTACCTGGCAGTCGATAACAGGTTTATCGCCGTCACGACATACGTGATCAGCATGGCGTTACTGACAATGGTGATGGGCAACGCCTTTGCCGCCTTCCCGATTGTTACCGCCGGGATCGGTATTCCAATTCTGATATTGCAACACGGCGGTAATCCGGCTGTTATGGCCGCCATCGGCATGTTCTCAGGCTATTGCGGTACATTGATGACCCCAATGGCAGCAAATTTCAATATCGTTCCCGCCGCACTGCTGGAACTACCAAATCGCAATGCGGTCATTAAAGCACAAATCCCCACCGGAACGACGCTGTTGATTGCCAACGTTTTTCTGCTCTATTTTTTGATGTTTTTATAAGGGAATCACACGAGAACAGTTTTGATTACCACCCAGGTACACCAAGCATGACACTAGACGCGATAACAACAGCACTGAAAATCGCTATTCATCAGGCATTATTGTCGCGCGGGTAAACATCCTGGGCTTCTCACTGCATTTTTGAATATCATTTTATCGAGGGTAATTCTATGAAATTTATCGATTTAAACAGTGATCTCGGCGAAGGCTTTGGTCAGTGGAAAATGGGTGACGATAATGCCATGTTGAGCATTGTCACCAGTGCCAATGTGGCGTGTGGATTTCATGCCGGTGATCCTGCCGGGATTCTTCAAACCCTGAAAGCTGCCCATGAAAATCAGGTAGTTATTGGCGCCCATGTCTCCTATCCCGATCTTGTTGGATTTGGTCGCCGCAATATGGACATTTCCAGCAATGAACTGATCGCTGATGTTATTTACCAGATTGGCGCGCTGAAAGGTCTGGCAACAGCAGCAGGAACTACCGTGAGTTATGTTAAACCGCACGGCGCACTGTATAACACCATTGCCAACGATGAGTACCAAGCACTTGCCGTTATTACAGCAATTCGTGAAGTGGATGACAACTTGGCGCTGGTTGGATTAGCCGGTTCAAGAATGTTGGATTTGGCGAGGGAAAAAGGCTTACGTACCGTTGCCGAAGCCTTTGCCGACAGAGCTTACACGCCACAAGGCACGCTGGTTTCCCGGCGGGAAAAAGGGGCGGTACTGCATGATACCAACGAGATCGCCCGACGCATGTTGCAATTGGTCACGGAAGGGGGCATTGATACGATTGATGGCAGCTTTACACGCATTCAGGCGGACTCCATTTGTGTTCATGGCGACAGCCCCGGTGCGGTAGAAATGGCGCGTCAGGTGAAAATAACCCTGCAACAAGCCGGGATTGTCGTACAGTCCTTTATTCAAACCAGTAAGTAATCAGCGCCGTTTTACCTATGTCGCTTATCATGTCCAGGAGTGCCTAGTGCGTTTTTTACCTGTTAATTTGAATGCCATTATTGTCGAACTTTGCGATCTGGATGAAACCCTAGCGTTATTTGATTCACTTAACGCCAGCCCAATTCCAGGCATAGAGGAAATTATTCCAGCGGCCAGAACACTTCTGATTCGATTTCGTCCCAATGTCGTTTCCACAGTCAAACTTGCCAGGGAAATCAGTGGCCGCAACCTGAATACACGGAATAAAACAACTGGGAAACTCGTTGAAATCCCAGTGTATTACAATGGTGAAGATCTGGTTGAAGTGGCTGAAATCCTTGGTATCACCACACAGGAAGTCATCAAACAACATACAGAAAGTGAATACACGGTTGCTTTTACCGGATTCGCCCCCGGATTTGCTTATTTAGCGGCAAACTCTGATCTTTTGCGTGTTCCTCGCCGAATGACACCAAGAGCCCGCATCCCGGCGGGATCGGTAGGGCTGGCAGGAGAATTCAGTGGAATATACCCACAAGCCAGTCCGGGAGGATGGCAAATCATCGGCACCACACCAGAACGCATGTGGGATCTCTCGCGTTATTCCCCTTCCTTGTTGCAGCCGGGCTTTCGGGTACGCTTCAAAGATAAAGGCAAAGGCGCAACAATAACCGTCACCCAACCCGAAAATCCTGTTGTTCACATAGAAGGCGACATATCTTCACAGGTTGATAAACATTCATCACTGGAAATCTTATCAACCGGGATACAAACACTTTTTCAGGACTTAGGGCGTTCAGGGCAAGCGGGTTTAGGTATTTCCACTGCTGGCGCACTGGATAAAACAGCGCTGCGAAGTGCAAATCGTATCGTCGGTAATCCTTCGGATAACGCCTGTCTGGAAATTGCAGAAGGCGGATTAAGCTTCATCTCTCATGGCAACGTCATTATTGCTATCACAGGCGCTGACTGCCCAATCACAGTCCAAACGGCATCTGGCCGGAGGTTTCAAGTTGATGGCTACCAACCTGTTGATCTAAGTGATGGTGATAAAGTGATACTGGGAACGCCCAAAGTGGGAGTTCGTTGTTATTTGGCAGTCCGTGGCGGTTTTGCCAACAAGCCGATTCTCTCCAGCCTCTCTTACGATACGCTGGCGCACATTGGCCCCAAACCCATCGCTACAGGCGATATTCTGGATATTCTTACTGTCACGCAGAGTTCCGCTGTATCAATGGACGAAAGCCCGGCCTTCAATATGCCTGCCGCTGACGATATCGTCACACTGGATATTATTCTGGGGCCACGTACCGACTGGTTCACCGCAGAAGCGCTATCCCTGTTACAAAGCCAGCTCTGGCAGGTCACACCACAATCTAACCGGGTAGGCATTCGCCTGAATGGAGGCACACCGTTATCGCGTTTTAACCATGAAGAGTTACCCAGCGAGGGAACTTCCGCTGGCGCTATTCAAGTCCCCGCCAGTGGACAACCGGTTCTGTTTTTGGCGGATCACCCTTTGACTGGCGGCTATCCCGTCATTGGTTCGGTTGCCAGTTACCATCTTGATCTGGCCGGACAAATTCCTGTCAATGCCCGTATCCGCTTCAACCCAATCAGTGAATTTCAAGAAATAAAAGGGAGTGATTGCTGCTTATGAATACTGTAATAACTTTGAATAATAAAGCAAACCACATGAAAAAAGTTTTGATCGCTAACCGCGGTGAAATTGCCGTCCGCATCATCCGTGCCTGCCGGGATTATGGCTTACACGCCATTGCCGTTTACGCTGATTCCGATATCAATGCGCAACATGTACAACTGGCTGATGAAGCTTATGGTCTGGGAGGAAACAGCCCCGCTGACACTTATCTTAATATTCCCCGCCTGCTGGATATTGCTAAACGTTCAGGTGCCAGCATGGTACACCCAGGTTATGGATTCCTGTCCGAACGGGCAGAATTCGCCCGCGCAGTCATTGATGCCGGGTTAATCTGGATTGGCCCGGAGCCAGAAACCATTGATATTCTGGGGGACAAAGTTAAAGCACGTAAAATTGCTCAACGAGTAGGCGCACCACTGGTTTCAGGGACAAAAGAACCGGTGAAAAACGCAGAGGAAGCGCTGACATTTGCTGAAGAACATGGTCTGCCAATCGCAATCAAAGCGGCCTATGGCGGCGGTGGACGTGGTATGAAAGTCGCATGGCGGCTGGATGAGGTAACCGAATGCTATAATTCAGCAGTTCGTGAAGCAACCGCAGCCTTTGGCCGGGGAGAATGCTTCATTGAACAGTTTCTGGATAAGCCTCGTCATATTGAAGCGCAAATCCTGGCTGATAAACACGGCAATGTCGTAGTACTCGGCACACGTGATTGCTCACTGCAACGGCGCAATCAAAAGCTGGTGGAAGAGGCGCCAGCCCCTTTTCTGACCGATAATCAGCGCCAGCGTATCCATCAGGCAGCACAGGATATTTGTGCCGAAGCCCGTTATACCGGAGCAGGTACGGTAGAGTTTTTGCTCAGTGCAGACGGAACTATTTCATTTCTGGAAGTAAATACTCGCTTGCAAGTCGAACATCCTGTAACCGAAGAAACCACAGGTATCGACATTGTGATAGAACAGTTCAGGATTGCTGAAGGTAAACCTTTATCATTAACAACAACCCCAATCCCATCAGGGCACTCCTTTGAATTTCGTATTAACGCAGAGGATGCGGGTAAAGGATTTTTGCCCACACCGGGAACCGTGACACTATTTTCTCCGCCTTCCGGCCCTGGAATAAGATTAGATTCCGGCATTGTGGCCGGTTCCATCGTTCCCGGAACCTTCGATTCGCTGATGGCTAAATTGATCGTCACCGGAGCAACCCGCCAACAAGCAATTGCCAGAGCGCGGCGTGCATTACAGGAGTTCAATATTGAAGGCGTTGCATCGGTACTGCCTTTTCATCGGGCAGTGATGGAACATCCTGATTTTACTTCTGATACCACATTCAAGATTCATACACGTTGGATCGAAACCGACTTTATCAACGATGTAAAAATATCTCCGCGCCAGGAAAATCAGCATCAAGAAAAGGTAACACGCACTTTTATTGAAATTGATGGCCGCCGACACGAACTGGGGTTACCTGCCGGATTATTGGCAGGGCTTTCATTGTCTGAGCTTGGGCAAGACTCTGTCACTAGGGACAAAAACAATGAAACTGAGGACACAATGGCTGCACCTAATCAGGTATCAGCCCCAATATCAGGCGTTTTACAATCCTGGTATGTGCAGGAAGGTGATGAAGTTAAACAAGGTGATGTCATTGCTGTGATGGAAGCCATGAAGATGGAAACACAACTAACCGCACATCGTTCCGGGAAAATCGCGATCCATGCGGAAGAAAACTCTTATCAACAGGCGGGAAGTGTGCTGGCGAGTATTCGTGGTGGAAGTTAGTCATGACACTGTCAGGTTAATTTATAAGAGGCTAACTTGACACTACACTCACATTGCCCAACAATCCATATTGTACGGAAACTCTCCGTACAATCTAAAAAAAGGGGAAAATTATGGTTACAGCAAGATTAGATTTGCGTCTGGATCAAGAGATTAAAGCGAAAGCAGAGAAAGCATCCGCACTATTAGGTATGAAAAGCCTGACAGAGTATGTTGTACATCTGATGCAAAGAGATGCTAATCAAGCCATTTCTGAATATAAAAGAATGACTATTAAAGGTGATATTTTTGATCATTTCGTCAATGCCTGCGAACAGGCTAAAAAACCGAATAAAGCATTATTAGACGCGGTTGCTTTTAGTGACTGCTCCCCGCCGTAAACGACGATGCTTCCCACTTCTCAGGCTGCAACCGTCTTTTATTCTTACCCATGAAAACAATTCCTCAAATTTTTTAAACCATATACTTCAATTATAAACCAAACAGTTATTATACTTAATAATAACCCTGTAAAAACGCCAACAAAGTTATGAATATTAAGAATAATCAAAAGATAATTTATAATTACACAAATAATGATAAATAGGATGTACTTTATTTTTACGGGCATTCCCAATAAATAATCAGTGACAAACAGAACATAACCTGTGATTATTTTCATATATACTTGAACAATAACAAACCATTAATTTACCATAAATTACCGATTATATAATATTAAATATTGAATTTCATCCACAGATAATATAAATATTAGTCACGAAAAAATAAAAACAAATCACAAAAAATCGCACCCCAACCAAAAAAATCAGTAACATATTGATATTATTGAAAATTAAATACAATAAAATTAATAAAAACATTAAATAAAATTAATAATTTCAATTTAATAATAATAAAAACCAACTTGCAAAGAAATAATAAACATAGCTTGATAAAAATCAAACACATCATTCCATGCAGTAATTAGTTATATATTTACCCACATCTTTCTTAATAGCAAATAAAATAACCCTTCAACAACAATATTATATCATCACTTAGTGACTTTATATTTTATTTGTAATCGTAACGACAGACAATTTAAAAATTATTAATAAATTCACATATAATTTTTTACTATACCTTTTTATATAGATTGGCATCACAATTTCAATATTATTCAATAAAATAATTGCATTTTTCATTAAGCGCAATAATATATTAATAGTAGAATAAAATTCTTATTTACAATATTTTTCAATGATTCATAAGGAAATTAATATGAAAGTAAATTTAGAAGCATTGATTAAAAAGGGGAAAATATTAATTACTTTAAATTATAGTAGTAGTGATGGATAAAATAGGTAAATAACTAGGAGAACAATGTGAGAACAAACGATTACGAATTGATGACTGCACCAAACAGCGCACCCGTAAAAATGTGGACTCATGGCGTACCAGTAGAAGCAGATGCTCGTGAACAACGACTAAACACAGCAAAAATGCCTTTTATATTCAGCAAATTGGCAGTTATGCCTGATGTACATATTGGTAAAAGCTCAACCATTGGCTGCGGAATGATGGCGGTACGTACCTCATTGAACGCCAAAGATTTACCGGACAACCTGTATGCTATCCGCCACGCTATTAAAATCGCCGTGCCACACAGCCGTACCGTAAACCATACCGGCCACAATAAAGGCTCCTGGCAAAAACCACCAGAAACCGCCGATCACCACTGGAGCACATTGCAAGCAGGCTTTAAACGCTTGACCGATAAATACCCACAATTACTGAAAACCAATAACCATCAACATGTAAGCACGCTAGGTACCGGCAACCACTTTATCGAACTATGCCTGGATGAATCCGACCGAGTATGGATGATGCTACACAACGGTTCACGTGGCGTAGGCAATGCCATTGGCAACCTATTGGAATGCCGTAAGGATAGCGACGTCATCGACGAAATTCCGATGGCCTACAAAGACATTGAAGCGGTAATAGCCGCTCAGTCTTCACTGGTAGAAATCGTTCACCCCCTGCGTCAAGTGGTTTGCGTAAAAGGATAATCACTATGAAAGAAAAATTTGGTGTCAGTGAAACCATGAAACAACACATATGCCAAAAACTGGCGCAACTTGAGACGGAACAGCAAATACGAATACTCTATGCCTGCGAATCCGGTAGCCGCGGTTGGGGGTTTGCCTCGACAAACAGTGATTACGATGTGCGTTTTATCTATGTTCATACCCCATCATGGTACTTACGCGTTGACCCACCAAGGGATGTGATCGAAATACCGATCAACGACGAGCTGGATATTTGTGGCTGGGAACTGCGCAAAACCCTAGGGCTGCTGAAACGAGCCAACCCGACACTGATGGAATGGACTGATTCACCGGTGGTCTACCATGAGGATGCAGAGTTTATGACAGCATTGCGCGCCCTGCTACCGGACTACTTTTCCAACAACAAAGCGCGGTATCACTATCTGTCAATGGCGAAGAAAAACTTCCGTGGTTATCTGCAAGGCGAAAAAATACGGCTGAAAAAATATCTTTATGTACTGCGCCCGTTGCTGGCTGTACGTTGGATAGAAGCCGGTAAAGGCGTACCACCAATGCGCTTCGACGTTCTGCTGGCGGAAACAGTTAAAGATGCAACTCTGATGCAAGAAATACAGACTCTACTTGCTATCAAACGTAACGCCGACGAAACGGATTACGGCCCACGTTTTAAGCACATCCATGACTTTATCCGCCGCGAGCTGGATGATTCGTTTACCCGCCGTGAGTTGAAAAAAGATGAAAAACTTCTCCCGGATACTAAACTGGATTTGCTTCTGATGCGTACAGTACTTGGCAATAACAAAGAACATGTATGTTGAAAGAATGGCTAAAAAAGTTGTCTAATGACATAAGATCTCAACGACAAAGTTGAACGTTTACAAAGGATTAGTAAAACAGATTTTTACACCCTTGTTGACCTACAGCCAGTAACTTGAATAAGTTACTGGCTGTCAGCATATAGCTCATATCATTGCTATTCATAAGAAGTAAACGACATAGCCCCACTGGTGGATTTTTCTAATAAATTGCACAAACGCGCAAGAAAAGTCAGTTATAGCTATGTAGCCGGAAGCCAACATGGAATAGAGAAGTATAGAGGTATTAGGATTAAGTTAGTTAACTAAACTATTTATAATAACATTAATATATTTCTTATATAGATCTATCCCAGCACTATATTTTACATTCTATCACTCCCAGCACTTATATATATTTACATTATTAACCTCAAATAACAAAAATTTACCTCGATAATATATTCATCGCCATGAATATATTATTTCATAAGAATTCAGACCCTGAAATCATAATCAACCAATAGCCATAATATATTGATTTAATTATTACTTATTTAAATTAACTTTTATTTATAAATTAATAACCACCACCCATTGAAATTATTACCCAAATTAAATATTAGACAGAGGCAATCTAAATAATTACCTTACACCTTTATTATTATAACAAAACATTATCTCTAATATATTTTTCTATTTTATTCCTAGTAAATATAAAATTTCATAGGCTAGTGCCGGCTCCCCTTTATGAGATGCACCTATTATATTAACTGAAAAAACTTCATATTATCCTTTTATCATTCCAATTACTTTTCCTGAGTTATAATTATCTTCATAAATATAATATTAGATATTCTTCTCTGCCTGTTACCTTCAACTAATTAACTGCTCTTTATTACCTAAAGTAATTTATAACCCACTTCTGGCAGAATATCATGGCATTCTCGCAACACACCAAGCACTAGCGCATGTTTCATTCAATTTACCCCAAGTTAAACCTTTAATTCTTCTGGGGTTCCATCTCTATATGGCACCAGCGTCGTCCTATCTTGCGAATCAACCGCGCAATGATTATTACCAACAACAACCATGACCAAATCGCTGGTTGCCTTAATCGCGTGATCTATTTCCCCATTCACAAAATAACAAACTCCAGGCTCTATTTCATGCTTTTCACCGGCATAAATAACATAACCCGTTCCTGCGAGTACAAATAAGATATGATGTCCTAAGTGAGTATGATTTTGCATCCCTTCATTTTTACTGAAACGAATTAGATCAGCACCAAAACCATCAAACGAAACTAATCCCTCGCCCGTACCCATACTATTAACCATTTTATGATTTCTAGCCATTGTATCTACAACGAGATGCTCACCGTTCCAGTGACAAAATCTATTTTTAATAAATTCCATATTACCTTCCTTTTATCTCTACAAATAAAATTTTATTTTAAAGTAACTATCATCTCTATTTATTAATTGAAATAACACTATCTACCTATCAAATAAAAAATATTTCCCAGTGATATTTCAATCACCACAAACAATATCGATAAATAAATTAACTGGTTATTAACAATATATCAAATAGAAATATGTAATTCCATAGAAGTATTTTACAAAAACTCACACTGTGATAACGGTCACTATAAAACTTTTATTTTAAAGATCATCACAGATGATAATTTCCCTATAAAATAATCTCAATAAAAAGTTAGATTCATTACATTATTAAGTTAGGACAATAATAGCGCTAATTAAATCAACCTTAGTTATACCTAAAAACAGCTATTCTTTTTTTTAGTTAAAAAATATATACAATTAATCCTGCTGCCACTTTCAGGAAAAAGCTTATTGAACGACAGTGCCTCAAATACTCTATTTGAGAAATATTCTTTAACTGCCCAGACATCGTTTCAAACAGCAAATTCTGGGGCCAATCAGTGGATATCGAGCAAGCAACCCTCTTCACATCGACCAACCCCTATTTGACTGGAGAAACTATTCATATTAATGGCGGGGCTTGCATCACGCTACTTATGTAGCGTTGTAACAAGTACCTTGAAAACCATCATCTTTGCGAGCATGATCGCAATAACTTCAATCTATTAGCAAAACAACCTATGACAACCAGTAAAACACTGCAAGTTGCCATATCTAACCTTACTATCTGGCGTAAAGGCGATCAGCGGGCACCGCATAAACCGTTGTTGTTACTGTATGTATTGTCTGAATACAAAAAAGGTCATGGCCGATTCTTCGATTACGGTAATGAAATTCATCAACCGCTGCTTGATCTACTGACTTGCTTTGGACCAAAGCGACGAACGCACTATCCCACTATGCCATTCTGGCGTTTACAGGGTGATGGATTCTGGGAATTACAAAACACAGAATATTGCACGCCACAAAAAGGTAGCAAGGAACCGCCCAAGCGAGAACTGATTGAAAACAACATCGCAGGTGGATTTGATCAGGAAAGTTATCAGCTACTACGCAGTAAACCACGTCTGATCGATAAACTCGCCAGTCAGATTTTGAGCGAACACTTCCCCGAAAGTATCCAAGAAATCATTGCTAACCGTCTGGGTTTTGCGCTGGCAGACCTGCGCAAAGAACGTGATCCTAATTTTCGTCAGTCTGTACTTCGTGCTTATAACTATCAATGTGCAATCTGCGGCTATAACCTACGACACGATAGTACGCCTGTTGGGCTAGAAGCTGCGCATATTAAATGGAAGCAATATGGCGGCCCATGCACCATCAGCAACGGATTGGCTCTTTGTTCCCTGCATCATTCCGCATTCGATATGGGTGCGATTGGGCTGGATGATAATATGAAATTACTGGTTTCTGAAGGTGTTAATGGCAGTCATATGGTTGAGCGATTGTTCTGGGATTTCGCTGGGCATTCTCTATTGTTACCCAAAAACCGGGAACATTACCCTTTAGAACTCTTTGTCAAATGGCATCAGGAACAGGTGTTTAGGAGATAATTTGGGATATATTGGGATTTTCCCCTGATCTATTCATTCCCTCTGCCATTAAATTTCCTGTCATATGCAACACAATCATGCAACAAGACACGAAATGCGTTCATAGTTCTTGCGACCAGCCTCGCATCATGGACAATAGATAAAAAACTTCAGGTAGAAAAATAATGACTAACTTTTCTTCATTTCTAGAATGTGAACTATCAAAAATAGACCAGCTCATCACCAAGCAAGGGAAACTAATTGAACTACTAAAAGAAAAACGTCAGGCGGTAATTTCTCATGCAGTGACCAAAGGCCTAAATACTGATGTAAATATGAAATAGCGTATTACATTAGGAATCATACGGCTCCTTTAGATGTTTTAATCAAAAAATCAAGAAAAATGATTATCTTGCTAAAAGAACGTCGCTCCGCCCTTATCTCCGCCGCCGTCACTGGCAAAATCGACGTTCGCGACTGACAACCTCCTAAGGATACTGAATGAGCGATATCCAGCTATTTCGCTACAACACATCTGGTGTAACAGAACTCCCAGGCAAAGCAGCAGCCATTGAAAAAAATCTGCAATCACTGATCGAATCCCATATGGACGCCTTTTTGGGCGTCCGATTCTTGGCCACGGAATACAATACCGGCAAAACACATCGCGGACGCATTGATTCACTGGGACTGGACGAAAACAACTGCCCGGTAATCATCGAATATAAGCGGCACAGCAATGAGAACGTCATTAATCAGGGACTGTTTTACCTCGACTGGCTGCTGGATCATCAAGCAGAATTCCGCTGGCTTGTGATGGATAAACTAGGTAAAGAAACTGCCGAGAATATCGACTGGTCTGGTATCCGCCTGCTTTGCATTGCTGCTGATTTTAATAAATATGATGAACATGCTGTACAGCAAATAAACCGTAATATCAGCCTAATCCGCTATAAATTATTTAGCCCGGATTTGCTGATGTTTGAGCTGGTGAATGCTGTGGTGGATAACAATATTCAGGCTGTAAGCCATGAGATCAACGCGGTTAATACCAAACGTCATACCCGCAGCCATCAGGAACAGCTTGCTTCAGCCTCTCAACCGCTTACCAATTTATACGAGCAACTAAAAAGCTACGTGATCTCACTGGGTGATGAAGTTCAGTATAAGGAACTTAAATTGTATGACGCGTTTCGCCGGATCCGCAATTTTGTCTGCGCCGCCGTTTACCCGATAACCGATCCCCACATTCGCATGTGGCTTAAGCTCAATCCGAACAACATTAATCTCGAAGAAGGGTTCAGCCGCGATGTAACCAATATCGGCCATTGGGGAACCGGCGATGTCGAGTTGATCGTTCGTAATGAACACGATCTAAATAAAGCAAAAATCCTTATTGAACAGGCTTATCAGGAGAATTAATTTTGGTATCTAAATCCGCAGAACTTTTATTCCAAAACAGCATTATCGACGACTTACAATCTCAGGGCTGGCAAGTAGGTACCTCCGCAAATTATGACCGGGAACGTGCTTTATACCCAGAAGATGCGTTGACCTACGTGCAAGAAACCCAGCCCGATGCTTGGGAAAAGTTCTGTAGTACTTACCCAAAAGATACTGAAACGTATTTCTTTAATGCGATTGAAAAGCACCTGAACAACTACGGTACACTCTGGACACTGCGCCATGCAGTAAAAGATCGGGGAGCACGGTTTGAGCTTTGCACCTTTAGGCCAGACCATGAACTTAATCCAGATTTACTGACTCGATATAAAGCCAATCGCCTGCGCGTAGTACCAGAACTGATTTACTCCCCTAATGGCTACGATGGACGTCTCGATCTGACGCTATTTGTCAACGGCCTGCCAAGGCTATAAGCGCCTCACCGCCATAGTGGCATTTTCAGGCGAAGTGGTTGATGGGGGAGAAAGCTACACCGAGAATTCAATGAACCCCAGCCTGAAAGGACGCGATATGCGTAAAGCCTTTGATACTGACGATTATCAGGTGATGTTGGTAGCGAATAAATTCCAGACTGGCTTTGATCAACCGAAGCTGGTAGCGATATATGTCGACAAAAAGCTTAAAGGTGTGGATTGTATTCAAACCCTTTCACGCCTTAATCGCACCTATCCCGGTAAAAATACCACCTACGTGTTGGACTTCGTTAACAACCCACAGGATGTACTGGCAGAGTTTAAAGAATACTACCAAAACGCCGAACTCGTAACAGTATCAGATCCAAATCTGGTTTATGCTATTTATCACAAACTCAACGAACAACAAATCTGGCAATGGGCAATGGAACGAGGTCACAAACTTCGCAGATGCTTACTTTGACCCCAAACGTGGGCCAGAAGCGTTAACTGCTTACTGTAAACCTGCTGTTGATCGTTTCACTAAACGTTACCGTTCTGCAATGGATGTGCTACGCGATGCCCTCTCAACCTTAGAGCAAGCAAAGAAAAGCGGTGATGAGACTTGGAGAGTGAACTGTGAACGCAGCTTGAAGCAGTCACGAGAAGCAAAGGATGTGTTGGATACCTTTAAAAAGGATATGAACAGCTTTACCCGTTTCTACGAATTCGCTTCACAGATTGTCGACCTGCATGATGAGGATCTGGAGCGATTAAACGTCTTTGCTCGTCACCTGCTACCACTACTACGTGAAGGGCGTCTAGATGACGATCTTGATATCAGTCAAGTACAGCTGACTCACTACCGTTTATGGGAAAAACGTATCCAGGATTTGCAGCTTCAAGAAGGTGGTGAAGGATTAAAAGGCATCACAAGCGTCGGTGGTTCAACCTCCCAACGTCCGAAAGACTTACTTTCACACATTCTTGAGCAGATGAATGACTTGTTCGGTGCAGAAACTACCGAAGGCGATAAGCTGACCTGGCTTTACGGTGCCGCAACTAAAGTTTCTGAGAATGAATCAGTTATGGCACAACTATTGAATAACAGCGTTGATCAGATCATGCACGGTGATTTCCCTCATGCGGTAGAAAATGCAGTTATTGAAAGTATGGGTGCCTTTGAAAAGCACTCACATGCGTATCTGTCAGATCCGAATATTGCGCGTCTAGCGAATCAATTTATTCTTGAGGTTCTGATGAGAGGGCTGAAAGGGGGATGAGTTTTTCTTGGTCTAAATAAGCGCTTACTTGAAACGGATATATAAGGTTAAGGATATAGAAAAATGATGAATAACGATAACCACCAGCAAATGGTACGGATCTTACAAAGCTGGCATTTGATAGAATTTTTTCAGCCATACTCTTTACCAGATAAAGAAACGGATGATGGGGGAAGAGTCAACGTTACTTTTGATGAATTAGAATACTCTCGTGAAAAAATTCTTCCCTGGTTAAGCGATCAAAGTCGACGCAGTCTACGTATCAAAACCGATAAGGTCCGATATACACTTTACCTTGGTATCTTTGATAAATCGCTACTCAATAAAATTACTGATGAATGTATTGCCTCAGAAACCAGCGAAACGGAAAAATTAGAACTAGAACAACGGTTGGATCTTGAAGGAGAAACTTGCTTCGCAAAATTGACGATAGACAAGTATGGTTCTCCTAATTTCAGTGAGATGTCGTTGAGTACTCTACCCTGGGCACTGGGTCATTTGCAGTCTGGAACTGCGGCCTCCCTATCTCTGCAAACCTACGATCAACGCTGTACCCTTCTAACTGAACAACTAAAACGTATAGAAAATCTCCTTCCCTATCATCCTGAAAAGCGAGATGTAAAAACACTGTCTTCTGAAGGGATTATTAAGCTGTTAGAAGCTCTTTGCCAATGGGCTCAGTTCTATCCAGAAAATACGGAATGGGCATTTATTCTTGATTGGAAAGAACTTAAAGATAAAAAAGAATCACACGATAAACTGGAAGATAATCAAAATAGCATAAAGAAAATCGCCCATTCGTCTCTAAATGAAGAAACCGATGATGAAAATGATGAGGATGTGGCTGATGAACGTATTATGCCTATTCTAAACAGCTTCTATATAAACGATATAGAAAAAGCAATACGCTCATTCTCAACAGGAACAACGAGCCGTTCTCTTATTGGTTACCTCACTGCAACAAATCAAAAACACGCTGATCTTTATAGCCAACGAGGACTAAAACTCATCATCAACCACTTGGCTCCATGCCATACCCCATTAGGGCGCTGGCCCTCAGAACCAACACATAATATGTCCTTAATGCAGCAATTTGCCATAAACACGGCAGTGATGGAGCTCACCACCAGCGGCTTATTGTCCGTAAATGGCCCTCCAGGAACAGGTAAGACAACTCTGCTACGTGATATTATCGCTTATAACCTTGTTGAACGGGCCAGAGTCCTCGCTAGATTCTCTCAAGCTAAGGATGCACTGGATAAAGAAGGATATCTGTGTACTGATCTGACAGGTTTTGAAATGGTCATTGCTTCTTCAAATAACGCTGCTGTCGAAAATATTTCCCGTGAGCTCCCACAGCTGAAAGCTCTTGGCCAACCTTACCAAATGGCAGATTATCTTAAATCCGTTGCCAATCAGTTGAATGCCGAAAGTCGTAAAGGAAAACTACAGCCAATAACATCCCTTGACGAACGTTGCTGGGGAACTATTTCTGCCGTGCTTGGACGCAAAAAAAACAGGATAAAATTCAAACAACGTTTCTTCTTCGACAAATACTACGAAAAATATAGCCAAGAAGAAGCTAACCGCCCGGAATCAAAAGATTTTTTGAACTTATGGCGTTGGCGAGAACTTCAAACCAGAGAGAGTTTCTCTGACGCTAAAAAACGTTTTAATCAAATACTGGAAAATCTAGAACAGCTTATAACAAGTTGTCAGTCAGCCAATAAGATAGCCTTATTTCTTAAAAAGAATAATCTTGAGACCTGGTTACTGACATTTAAGCAAGCCAGAGACAAAGCATCTTCTGATTACACCAATCTCCAACAGAGATTGGCACAACAAAACCATCATCTGGAAGTATTAGAAAGCGAGATAGAAATTAAAGACTTACAAGCAGCAGAACTGAAGCGCAATAATCCTAATATTTTTACCCGAATTTTTAGGCCCTCCCTCTATTCTAGCTATCAGAAGCATGTCAGCACCGTTAATCTTCAACAACGGACATTAAAGCAACAACGTATAGATTTACTCAAAGAAATTAATACCTGTACTCAACAGCAACCGTTATTGTTACAAAAGCAGCGAGAAGCAGAACAGTTACTACAGGAAAAACACGACGCATATACACTTAAACAGCAAAAACTTGCTCGTTTCTGTAATGAACATCCTGAGATGAAGCTTCCGAGCACTGAAAAATACATTAATGATAGTGAGCTACAAAAAAATGCCTACTGGCAAGATCCAACGATAAACCATCTCCGCTCACAGCTTTTTATCGCTGCACTCGACTTACACCAAGCTTGGCTTTTAGAAGTACTAAAGCATGAAATATTCCGCAGAAAAGTTTTTAAATTGCCAGAGATACTTGATGGAAAGACGGATCCTAACGATAAAAAAATATGGCAGCTGCTATTTATGATAGTGCCTGTCGTATCAACAACTTTTGCCTCCTTAGGTTTGATGTTTAGAAGCTTAGGAAGTGAAGAGCTTGGTTGGTTACTGATTGATGAAGCAGGACAAGCTATACCTCAAGCTGCGGTGGGAGGTTTATGGCGTAGTAAAAGGGCTATCGTGGTTGGAGATCCTTTACAAGTAGAACCTGTTTTTACAACTCCTCCCAAATTAGTTGAATACATCAGTAATACCTTACTAAAAAAAGATTCTGAAGAATGGAGCCCTAATAAATGGTCAGTGCAAACTATTGCTGACAGAGCAAATCGTTACGGTTGTAAACTGCCAATCATGGATAAAACAGCTTGGATTGGAATTCCTTTATGGGTTCATCGCCGTTGTATTGAGCCTATGTTTAGCCTGGCAAACAAAATCGCCTACGATAACCGCATGATTCACGGTGAATCGGCAAGTAAAATCGAACCGCAACCTCATCCTATATTAGGCAATAATCGCTGGATTCACTCTGGTGGGAGCTGTACTCTAAAGCAGTACAAACCATCATTGGCTCAAGAAGTTTTAACGCTATTAACTACATTAGTAGAAAAAGAAAAAAATCTTTCTAAGATTTATATTATTTCGCCATTCAAAGCAGTTAAACAGCAGCTAAGTAAAGAACTATCTTCCCATAAAGATTATTTTTATCAATATCTTGAAGAAGAAGATAAAAAGAAACAATTCTCTAAATGGATTAGTCAAAATATAGGAACCGTACATACCTTTCAGGGGAAAGAGAACCATATCGTAATATTTGTCCTTGGATGTGATATTCAAAATGCTGGTGGCGCAGTGTGGGCTGCAAGTAAACCTAATTTACTGAATGTTGCTCTCACTCGTGCCCGTAAAAATATTTATATTATTGGTGACATTAACGTTTGGCAGGATAAAACCTACTTTAATATGGTTGCGTCAGAATTGAGCATAAAAAACAGTAGCCACAGCGACAATGTGAACTACTATCAAGACTAATTTAAGATGACTTCCTAGAATATAGGAATATACGGAGAATAAATCATGGATAAATTAAAAGAGTTATTAGCAAAAGGTTCTTTTCCTGTGCAACTTCCCCCTGGTTTTACGTCAGAATCCTTTGCTCGGGAATACAAAAATTTCCAAAGCCAATGGAACGCAAACAAAACTCCAAACTGTAAAATGGAAAAATTTTCTGTTGCCCGCTCCTCATACTATCGCCGTGTAACGCGATTAGTAAATCCTGTTGGGTATTTCTATCTTGCTAAAGAAATAGATAATTACTGGGCAGAGATACAAAAACATTATCGCAGAAGTAAAATATCACTTAGCATTCCCAATATATCTCCTACGCTAAGAGCAATTGAACTCAGCAAGTTTAGTGAACTATATGAGAAGAAAATAACAAAGTCTACTGGTTTTAGATATGTTTTGATAACAGATATAACGAGTTTTTTCCTAAGCATCTATACACACACTATTCCATGGGCTTTACATGGAAAATCGGAAGCCAAACGTACATCAGAAAAAACCTCAAGGTTCTTTGGAAATATTCTCGATCAAAAGTGTATGAGAATTCAAGACAAACAAACTATTGGTCTACCAATCGGCCCCGACACTTCACATATCATTGCAGAAATAATTGGAGTTGCAATTGATGTAGAACTTAAAGAAGCTCTCAAAAAGTGGCCTGAAGGTTTTAGATATGTCGATGATTATTTTCTTTTCTTCGAAACACGAGAAGAAGCCGATAAATGCCTTGCCCAGCTAACGAAGGCTATAAGTAATTTTGAACTCCAAATTAATCCCGCCAAAACAAGGATAGTAGAAGTAAAAGAGCTTGTTGAAGAAACTTGGAAGTACAATCTAAAAAAACTAGAAATATCTGACAAAAAAAGAAAACAAAGAAATGACATACACAATTATTTCGAGGCATTATTCTCCTTAGAGAAAAAATACAAATATGAAAGCTTAATAAAATATGGCCTAAAGCAAGTATCATCACGAATAATTAAAAAATCCAACTGGGACGTCTTTGAAGCCTATTTACTCAAGTGCGGATTTAGCTTCCCTAACACACTTCAAATTATTGCAAATATCTTAATAACATATCATCATTACAATTATGATGTGAACTACACAGCTATAGAAAGGTTTTGTAATAACCTAATGAAATCTCACTCAATTTCTGATCATCATAACGAAGTTTCTTGGCTTCTATGGATATGTAAAGAACTTAGGTTAAATATAAAAAAAGATGTAATACGGGATATAGAAGAAATGTCAAGTTCAATCTGTGTATTAATCGTTCTCGACCTTTTCAATTCAAAAATTATAAAAAACAATATACATGAAGATTATTTAAAACAATTTAACAATAAAGAATCTTTATACTCTGAAAGCTGGCTATTAGCATATGAAGCAGGAAAACGTCTTTGGCTAAAAAATGAAGATCATAAATTCATTACAGACGACAATTTTTTTGGGCCTCTTCTAAAAAACGAGGTTTCATTTTATGATAGTTCAAGATTATGCAAACCAATATTTGAATTAAAATCAAAGATGAATGTTGATATTGATTTAATATTTGATAGTGATGGTAATATTGAGGAAAACTTTGAGTTTGATGATATGGATGAGGAGTATTTCGACTCAAATGATCACGATGAGGATGATGTACAGGGCAAGATCGCGAACGTTTTTTGACCACGAATAAATAAGTTGATTCGGACAAATAGCTGTGATCTTATACTCCCTTTTGGGAGTCAATACCATGTATCTTGAGAGTTTCACCGACCATTTCTCGGATATTGAAGATCCACGTCAATCCGCCAAAGTGGCTTACCCTTTATTTGATATTCTTTTTGCCTCACTTTGCGCGGTTACTTGGAAATCCACACAATACAATTAACCACCTAGTTTTCCAAACGTTCCTGTGGAGTTTTCCAGTTAAGTAAACGCTCAATTGCTGAATCACTAGATAAAAACTGACGTGCAAGTCGCAGACGTTCCAGTACTTGCTCTCTCTGTCCTTGATCAAGCTTAAGCGCATCAGCCTCTACTTCAGAAAAAAATTGCTCTACTCGTTTATCTTCTCCCCACTGAACCATAATAGACTGCAACTCAGCCTGGCTCTTTTCTCTCGCCTCTTCGGCCTTAAGAATGCGTTCCTGTCTTTCATATACTGCATTTTTCCTTTCCCATTCAATACGCCATTCTTTTTCCTTACGTTTGGCCTCTTCTATCTGTTGGGTTATTTGGGGAACAGCACTATATAAGGATTGAATAATCTTGGGAATCTGACTTATTAAGCTACATTCTTTTGTCTGCTTGAATAACTTTACCCATTTTGTCGAATTATAGGGAGAATAAAGTTGCAGTAAAAATCGTCCAGATGGTAATGAATGTTTAGATACATACCCAAATGATGATGCATTTCTGCCTTTCGTCCAGTTAATCATTCTTTCATCACGAATATATCTGCCTTTAACATCCTTTACTGGAACATATTCGGTCATTTCAACCAGACTAAGAGCCTATCCCAATAGGGTTTTGTTCCAAACTATAATCCCGCACGCAAAATGTAACATAGCTTCATAGTTTTCGACCTTCTTTTCCCATCGGATCAGTATCCGGCGAAAGCGATTCATCCAGCTATGCGTCCTCTCGACAACCCATCTTTGAGCTTTAAAGTCCGTATTCTGGCAGGCATCTGATTCTTCCTTGCGAGACTGGATGTGCGGCTCGTAGTGCCGACTCTGTAGATATCCTCTCAGCCATTCAGCATCATATCCCTTATCCAGACACAGCCTGACCTTTTTACCGGGCTTGCCTGTCTGAAGTGCATCAAGCGTATCTGCAACCAATTTGATATCGTGCGTGTTTGCCGCGGCAACAACGAGTGAAAGAGGAAGCCCGTTAGCATCGGTCATGAGACTGCGTTTTACGCCTTGTTTCCCCCGGTCCGTGGGGTTACGACCTGTTTTTTTGTCCCCGCTAAAGGGGATTTGGTCATGCAGCCATC
>NZ_JAJAFX010000078.1:0-20945 GCF_025384845.1 Photorhabdus temperata
GGTCGAGGGTTCTCATCCCTCCCTGCATTGGGGAATATACAAACAAAAAAGCCCAGGCAGTTAACCTGAGCTTCTCTTCAAATCTGGCGGTGAGGGAGGGATTCGAACCCTCGATACGTTTTCACGTATACACACTTTCCAGGCGTGCTCCTTAAGCCTCTCGGACACCTCACCGTGTTTTTTCTTCGCAGTAACTTTATTTGACATCGTCGCTGCAACGGGGCGCTACTATAGGGAAAAGCATTACAAGCGTCAACACTCTTCTAATACTTTTCTTTGGTTTTTTGATTGGTTAGCTAAATAATCGCCAATTCGATGAATTGATGCCCATCTGATGTTGTTGAAGTAAACAGATGCAAGCTTTTTGATAAGAAAAAAATGAATTCGTCAACTACTTAACATTCTCAACATTTTCATAAAAATGATTAACAAAGGAGCTTGCAACCTGCTATTAATCAGATAACCCTGTATAAAAAAATAAAATAGGATAAATAATCATGGATATTATCTTTTACCACCCTTTTTTTGATGCCGCTCAGTGGATTCAAGGCATGCAGCAGCGACTGCCGAATATTAATATCCGTCAATGGAAACGAGGAGATAATGCCCATGCAGATTATGCAATGGTTTGGGCGCCTCCCTATGAGATGTTGGCGAATCGCTCCGGATTGAAGGGGATTTTTACCCTGGGAGCAGGCGTAGAGGCCATTTTGAAACAGGAGCAGCAAAGACCAGGGATGTTGCCCGCCGGTGTACCATTAATGCGGCTCCAAGACGCAGGCATGGGATTACAAATGCGGGAGTATGCGGTAGCAACGGTTTTACATTACTTACGCCGCATGGATGAATATAAGCTGCAACAAGGGCAGAAAATGTGGAAACAACTCGAATCACATGATCGCCAGGATTTTGTGATTGGTGTGTTGGGCGCTGGGGTTTTGGGACGCAGTGTTGCCGAGACGCTGGTTGAGTTTGGTTTTACAGTACGCTGCTGGAGCCGTACGCCGAAGCAGATTAATAAGGTAGACAGTTTCTACGGTCAAGATCAGTTGGGCGATTTTCTCTCTGGCAGTAAAGTGCTTATTAATCTATTGCCTGATACACCGCATACCCGTGGTATTCTGAATTTATCGCTGTTTAGTCAGTTAAAACCGAAGTCTTATCTGATTAATCTCGCACGAGGCTCCCATTTGATAGAACATGATCTATTGGTAGCGATCAATAAAGGCTATATTGCAGCGGCTTCATTGGATGTATTTACTGAGGAACCATTGCCGGAAATGCACCCATTCTGGACGCATCCCCGTATAACGGTTACTCCACATATTGCTGCTATTACGATTCCCAATATCGCTATGGATAAGGTCAGTGAAAATATTCGGCGGATTGAAAAGGGTGAATTACCAACGGGTGTTGTGGATATCAAACTGGGATATTAACAGTGTCTCTTTACAGTCAGGTCGGTTATTGGGGACAATAGCGGCAAAATAGCTATTTATTTGGAAAATGAGATGAATGAATTTTCAATAGTCTGCCGCATTTTAGGGACTTTGTTTAACCGCCAGCCACAAGATCCGGTTCTACAACCACTTCTGACAATGATTGCGGAAGGTAAACTGAAACAATCCTGGCCATTAGAGCAGGATGTGTTATTGGATCGTCTGCAACAGAGTTGTGAACTGCCGGCAATGGCAACGGATTATACCGCGCTGTTTGGTGATGATGCCAGTGTGCCGGGTCGTCGTTCTGACTATACCGGGGAGAGTGAAAACGATATTCGTCAGTTTTTAACCGAACGCGGTATGCCATTGTCAGATGGGCCGGTTGATCAGTTTGGTTCTCTGTTATTAGCGGCTTCATGGCTGGAAGATCAGGCAGCAGAAGACGAGGTTCAGGGGCAAATTGTGTTGTTTGATGAGTATCTTCTGCCGTGGTGTGGGCAATGGCTGGGAAAGGTGGAAGCCCACGCAACAACCGGTTTTTACCGGACATTAGCAATGATCACCCGTGAAGCATTGCAGGCGTTACGGGAAGAGTTGGATTCCTAGTTTGAAACGGATGAAAAGGCAAATAATTGACGATTATTTGCCTTTTCTGCGATATCTCGATAAAAATTATTTATCGGTCAGCATGATAACAAATTTGCCAGGTTTGACTTCTAGCCCTTTTGCCAATTTTTTGGCGGCGGCTTCAGCTTTGCTGTGATCCGGTTTCAATACATACACGGGGTGAATATCAAAGAAAGCGCTGAGTGATTTATTCAGATAAGGAAGCAGAGCGTTAATTGGCTTTTCCATTTTTTCCGGTGTGATTTGATAATCAACGATTTCTAATTCTTTCAGAAAAATAGCGCCTTTTTCTGGATCAAACACCGGTTGTGCTTTTAGTGTCAGCTTCATATCCGCTTTAGCCGGGCCAAGCAGGGAGGCAATATTAACCTTTGCTTGGCCGGTTAATGCTATTTTATCGGGTTCTGTCCGGCCAATTAGGCTAGACAATTCTGTCAGTTCTATCTCTGCATTGGCGATACCATGTAACTCAATCTGTTTCTGGTAATGGATATGTTTCGCCAGATAGCCATTAATCAGCTCTTCGCTGATACTGAAATCTTTGAATTGATCGCAACCGCTGACTAACCCGGCCAGCAGCAATACTGCCCCCAAGAAAAATTTTCTCATATTGACTCCTTTATTTTGAAGGGCAGATTTTACATCATTAACTGCCACTAAGCATGGCGGATTCAATTTTACGCTGGTTAAACTGGCGGTGCAGTGCATACAACGTGATAAAGCCAATAATTCCTAACAGGATCCAGGGCAGTTGCGGCATGTTTAGCGTATGGCCGGTATCATACAACCAACCGCCGCCGGTATAACCTAAAGCGCCACCCAGTGCCAGGCCGAGGCGGCTAAAGCCCATATAACTGCCACGGGCGCGGGGATCAGCCAGTGAAGCGCTTAATGTCTCACGGGCAGGTTCTGCGGTGATGGTACCCAGGTAGAACAGGCAGATAATGCCAAACAGCGTATTGATTTCACCAATCAAACCTATTGGGAACATGCTCAGGCTCATCAGGAAAAGCCCGGCCATCAGGCGCTGTTCCAGCCGGAAGCGTTTCTCGCTCCAGCGGGCAATGGGATAAAGTAAAGTCAATGAAAGTGTCGCTTCAATGGCGTACATCCACTTCACCGCAGCGGGCGTCCCGGCGATTTCATTGACGATAATTGGGAACATCAGCATTACCTGTACAGACAACATAAAGTAGCCGGTCAGTGTCAACACATAAGTGAAGAAGCGGCGGTCTTTAATGACGCGTCCCATACCTTCCCAGATTGGCGTACGGGTAGTGGAAATCCGGTATGCAGGGAGTTGCCAGGCATTCCAGATGGCTGCTAGAACGAAAATAGCAGCACCTGTCCAACAAACAAGATGGAAATCATATTGCAGCAGCCAGCTACCAATCAGCGCACCGACAACAGCACCAGCGCTGTCTTGCATCAGCAGCAGGGAATAAAAACGGCCACGCTCGTGAGGGCGGGTTAGTTTGATAACCAGTGCGGTCCGTGGTGGATCAAATAAAGTGCCGCCTAATGCGGATAATATGCAGGCAAGCCATAAGATCCACGGCTCAGTGGCTAATGCGATTAAAGCAAAACCCAGGGCGCGCAACAGCATCCCGGTGACGATCATCGGTTTTGCACCAAAGCGGTCGGCAATTGCGCCACCGAAAATGCCCAAGCCTTGTTGTACAAACTGCCGCAAACCAAGAGCAAAACCGACAACCAGCGCAGCCCAGCCCAGTTGTTCAACAAAATGTATTGATATTAAGGGAAAAACGACGAAGAAGCCCAGAACGACCAGCAAGTTATCAAATAACAAGAAGTACTTGCCCAGGCTACGTGCTTGCGAAACCAGTGACATCGCTCACCATTGGAATATTAAGAAGAGGAAAATAATATAATTCTTCTATATTCTGTACTTAATTTAATCTTTAGGGTAGTGATTTATGGATAATATTTTTTTATCGTAAGCGGGTGGCTGGAAGATGTATTTTACAGATGAAAAGCTTAAGTTATTAACGGACAAATTAGGCATAGCTAGGGAGAAATAATGTTTGGTTATCGTTCCACTTTACCGAAAGTTCGTTTGATAACAGAACGAATGGTGGTGCGTTTGGTGTACGAGCGGGATGCTTATCGTTTAGCTGAATATTATTCAGAAAATCACGAATTTCTTAAACCTTGGGAGCCGACCCGGGATAACAGCCATTGTCAGCCTTCTGGCTGGACAAACCGATTGAATTTAATTACGGAAATGCAAAGACAGAGCGCAGCTTTTCATTTCTTGCTGCTTGATCCGAATGAGAATGAAATTATTGGTGTTGCGAATTTCAGTAATATTTTGCGGGGTGCTTTTCATGCCTGTTATTTGGGATATTCTCTTGGTGAAAAATGGCAGGGAAAAGGGCTGATGTATGAGGCGTTGCAGCCAGCCATCCGTTATATGCAGCGTCAGCAGGGTATGCATCGGATTATGGCTAATTATATGCCTGATAATCATCGTAGTGGTAAGTTGTTGGAACGATTGGGTTTTGAGCGTGAAGGATATGCAAAGAAATATCTGATGATAAATGGGATTTGGCAGGATCATGTATTAACCGCACTGACAGATGAAAAATGGAATGGAAAAAGTTAACTATCAGAGATTGTACTGCCAGATAAACCAGGAGCTGTTTAGTTTACAAAGTTATAGCGGAACTTAAATTACCGTCTCGTCGTAAGCCCCATCATGGGGCTTTTGCTTATTAATGAACAAACAGACAACCTTTACTGTGTTCACTGCCGTACAGGCAGCTTAGAAATAGAAAGATCGATTTATAATACTCTTTTGACGCAAGTGATATTCTCTGACAGACTGCAATGCATAGGAGCTATCTGTATAGCAGACTTATCAACGGAGGCAACCATGAGTCATACCCGTTACGAAACTGATGTGGTCGCTTGGGCGAATGAGCAAGCTGCATTATTGCGTGCAGGTAAATTCTCTGAGATCGATATAGCTAATATTGCCGAGGAGATTGAGGACGTGGGCAAGAGTGAAAAACGTGAACTGGCAAGTCGTATGGCAGTTTTGCTGGCCCATCTTTTAAAGTGGCAATTCCAGCCTGGCCGTCGTGGTTCAAGTTGGCAACGAACTATCAGGGAACAGAGAAAAGCACTGGAATTGCATATAAAAGAGACACCTAGCCTGAAAAGTACAATTGCTGATGAAAACTGGTTTGCTAAAGTTTGGGCTGATGCCGTTTCTTCCGCTGCCGACGAAACAGGGCTGGATATGTTCCCGGATGAATGTCTCTGGAATATAAATCAGATCTTTTCCCAAGAGTTCTATCCTGATTAAATATAAGCTTTAATGAGTTGACTTATTTGACGCACTGACTTCGGTTGGTGCGTTTTTTTGAGCATGATTTTGAGATAAATACGATGAATTTATTGAAATCGCTGGCTGCGGTCAGTTCTATGACCATGTTTTCCCGGGTTTTGGGCTTTATCCGTGATGCCATTATTGCCCGTATATTTGGCGCAGGTGCAACAACGGATGCCTTTTTTGTTGCATTTAAATTACCTAATTTGTTGCGCCGTATTTTTGCAGAAGGCGCATTTTCTCAGGCATTTGTGCCGATTCTGGCTGAATATAAAAATCAGCAGGGAGATGAAGCGACCCGGACGTTTATTGCCTATGTTTCCGGTATGCTGACGTTAATTCTGGCGGTTGTTACGGTGCTGGGTATTTTAGCTGCACCGTGGGTGATTTATATTACTGCGCCGGGTTTTACCGATACTGCGGATAAATTTGCTCTGACGACAAATCTGTTAAGAATTACGTTTCCTTATATTTTTCTAATATCGCTGGCCTCGTTGGCAGGGGCGATATTAAATACCTGGAATCGGTTTTCTGTACCGGCTTTCGCCCCGACGTTGCTTAATATCAGCATGATTGTGTTTGCACTGTTTGTCTCCCCGTATTGCAATCCACCGGTGATGGCGTTGGGTTGGGCGGTTGTTGCCGGCGGTATTTTGCAACTTGTCTATCAGCTTCCCCATCTGAAAAAAATTGGAATGCTGGTATTACCGCGCATTTCTTTTCGCAACAGTGCCGTATGGCGGGTTATCCGGCAGATGGGGCCGGCAATCCTTGGGGTTTCAGTCAGCCAGATTTCATTAATTATTAATACGATTTTCGCCTCATTTCTGATATCCGGTTCGGTGTCCTGGATGTATTACGCTGACCGTTTGATGGAATTACCTTCCGGTGTATTGGGCGTTGCTCTTGGAACAATTCTTTTGCCTTCACTGGCGAAAAGTTTTTCCAGTGGCAATCATGAGGAATACACTAAATTGATGGATTGGGGGCTTCGGCTCTGTTTTCTATTGGCACTGCCTTGTGCTATCGCGCTGGGTATTCTGGCAGAACCTTTGACGGTTTCTCTTTTCCAGTATGGTAATTTCACTGCATTTGATGCGGCAATGACTCAGAAGGCATTAATTGCTTACTGTTTCGGGCTGATGGGGATAATTATTGTTAAAGTACTGGCACCGGGTTTTTATTCCCGTGGAGATATTAAAACCCCGGTGAAAATTGCGATTGCGACTTTAATTCTGACTCAACTAATGAATCTGGCTTTTGTTGGCCCACTGAAACATGCTGGGTTGGCGCTTTCTATCGGTTTGGCTGCTTGTTTCAATGCAAGTATGCTTTACTGGCAATTACGGAAGAAAAATATTTTTAAGCCGCTGGTGGGGTGGGGTGTTTTTTTATTTAAACTGGTTGTGGCAATTGCAGTAATGGTTGCCGTGTTAGCTGTTACTTTGTGGTTGATGCCAGCATGGGAACAGGGAAATATGGCTATGCGTCTGTTGCGGTTAATGATGGTGGTTATCGCTGGAGCTGGAGGCTATTTTGCTGCATTGATGATGATGGGTTTCCGGTTGAAAGATTTTGCCCACCGCGGTTTATAATAAATTCAGGTATCCCGGCGGTTATTCTCGGATCAAGCCGCGTTTGAGCTTTCGGAGACTGCTGGGATATCAATTTTCAACCAACTAATTGATTTGTGACTAATTTCTCATAATAAGGTTTTTATTTAATTTTATTATGGTATTCCTTTGAATCGCATTATCGATTATTTAATATAATAAATTAATTTATTGTCTTCTAAATTTCTTCACTATATATTTGCATTGTTGAAATATTTATAATTAAGTGATGTTTCAGATGTTATAGTCACTTAATTTAATAATTTATGAATGAAAAATTAATTGTGTGTGCCATGTCGTGTTTTTTCATGAAAATATAAGGGATTCTGTTATAAATCACAATTATCATATGGGCAGCATTTGTTATGCTAAATATCTGATCTGAATGTGATTTGGAACAGATATTGGATTAAGTTTAGCAGGAAAATAATACTGGGATGAACATTTAGTCATCTCAAAAATAAATAATTGGCATCGTCCAGTGTTCAGCGGGTTATTCAGATGTCATAGATTAACTTACTGGCCTTGATAGATTTAATTGAGTGGGAAAGAGTTTATGTGGTTTGAAAAGTTAAGTCATATTCAATCAGGTAAAGCTGATCATATCCTATTTTGTTTTCCTTATGCGGGTGGCTCGGCAGAGGTTTTTCGTGGCCTGAGTACTTGTCTGGCGAAAAATATTGCGGTATATGCATTACAATTGCCGGGTGGGGGCAGTCGTTTTGGTGAAGCGTTAAGCCGGGATATGGAAAAGATTTTGCAAGCAGTACATGGGGAAATGAGACATCTGATCAACGGTAGCCGGTTCTCTTTATTTGGGCACAGTAACGGCGGTTTGTTTGCTTATGAATTGGCTAACCGGTTAAATAATGAGAACCTGTCTCCGGCAAACGTATTTATTTCCGCAGAAGCCCCTCCGCATATTACCCATTTTAAAGAAGATCCGTTTGATTTATCTGATGCGCAATTGAGTGAATTATTGGCAAGATACGGTAGAACGCATGATGAGGTCATTAATAATGAAGATTTCAAGGCGATATTCTTTCCTATTATCCGTAATGATTTATCGCTTAATTACCATATGAAACATTATTTACGACAAAGGCAAAGTGTATCTGAACTCGTTTTGATTCATGGGCAGGAGGATAAAACGATGTCAAAAGAGGATATGCTGGCGTGGGAAAACTACACTTGTGGTGGTATTGATATTCACCTCGTCGATTCTGATCACTTCTTTATTCAGCATATACCAAAAGTGGTTGCGAATATCATTCATACCAGAATTGCATTGAGCACCAAACAAGAACGGGAGATGACTAGATGACTATATAGTACAAACTTAACAGGCGTGATAAGGCAATATATGCCTGTATCACGCCAACTTTTCGGAGAAAACCGAGATTGTACGGTTACATCCGCTCTACCGTCTCAATGCCCAAAGTATTCAGACCTTGCTTCAGCGTCTTAGCGGTCAGCAAAGCCAGTTTCAGGCGGCTTTGGCGCAGTTCTTCGTTTTCTGCATTCAGGATCTGACAGTGTTCATAGAAACCAGAAAACAGACCGGCTAAATCGTACAGGTAAGCACACATAACGTGTGGCGTACCTTCACGGGCGACGGTGGTGATAGTCTCTTCAAATTGTAACAAGCGGGTTGCTAGGGCTTGTTCACGATCCTCATTCAAAATAACCGGTAAAGTCAGGCTGCTTTCATCAATATCGGCACGTTTGAAGATCGAGGCCACGCGGGTATAGGCATATTGCATATAAGGCGCGGTGTTACCTTCAAAGGCGAGCATATTATCCCAATCGAAGATGTAATCTGTCGTACGGCTCTTGGAGAGATCGGCATATTTCACTGCGCCGATACCCACAGCTTCAACCACTTTTTTCAGCTCATCTTCTGGCATATCCGGGTTTTTCTCACGGATAAGTTTATCGGCACGTTCAATGGCTTCATCCAGCAGATCGGTCAACCTGACAGTGCCGCCGGCACGGGTTTTGAATGGTTTGCCATCTTTACCCAGCATCATGCCGAACATATGGTGTTCCAGTGACATGGCTTCTGGTATATAGGCTGCTTTACGAACGATGGCCCATGCTTGCATCAAATGCTGATGTTGACGGGTATCGATATAATAAAGAACACGTTCAGCGTGCAGGGTTTCATAACGATATTTTGCACAGGCGATATCCGTTGTGGTGTAAAGATAGCCTCCATCCTTTTTCTGGATAATCACGCCCATCGGTTCACCTTCTTTGTTTTTAAACTCATCAAGGTAAACCACGGTTGCGCCATCACTTTCTACCGCCAGGCCCTTCTGTTTCAGATCAGCGACAATACCGGGCAGCAGATCGTTGTACAGACTTTCCCCCATCACGGCATTTTGAGTCAAAGTGACATTCAAACGGTCATAGGTTTGCTGGTTCTGGGCCATAGTGATATCCACCAACTTGCGCCACATAGTACGGCAATACTCATCACCGCTTTGCAGCTTCACCACATAGCCACGGGCGCGGGCCGCAAACTCTTCATCTTCATCATAATTCTTTTTTGCTTTACGATAGAAAGCTTCCAGATCGGCCAATGCCATATCGCCGGCATTTTCGTTTTGCACTTTCTCCAGATAGGCGATCAACATACCGAACTGGGTTCCCCAATCACCAACGTGGTTAGCGCGGATAACTTTATGGCCGAGGAATTCAAGCGTACGCACCGCAGCATCACCAATAATGGTGGAACGCAGATGACCAACGTGCATCTGTTTAGCGACATTGGGTGCGGAATAATCGACAACGATAGTTTGTGGTTCGACTGAAGTAACGCCCAATTTCTCATCTTTCAGTGCAGTCTCGATATTCGCTGCAATCCAGGTTTTATCAAGAAAAATATTAATAAAACCGGGGCCGGCGATTTCAACTTTACTGGCGATACCTTGCAGATCCAGCAGGCTAACAATTTTTTCTGCCAGTTGTCGGGGCGGCATACCCACTTTTTTAGCGGCGGCCATCACACCATTGGCCTGATAGTCACCAAATTGCGCTTTCGCGGATTGACGGACGTGAGCTTCGCTGTCGGCTGGAGCACCTGCTGCAATCAGCGCCTGGCTGACTTTTTCTGAAAGAATCGCCTGAATATTCACCTGGTTACCTTAAATTACGAACAAGAATAGGTATATTGTAGCAAACAATACCCTTTGCAAAATGATTCATAAGAAAAAACGGCAGGTTTTATACCATATTCAGTACACGGTATGCTACAACCTGCCGTTTTATGTTAAGGCCATTGGGCCATGAGCACCGACAGAAACTGCTGGGTGATTGGAGACCGGCAGAAGCAGCCTCGTCCGTTAAATAAAATCGAATCTTTGGCGTGGTTATTGAGAGAAGAGTGATTAATTTGCAGACTAAACTGGAATATATTCGGGGCAATATGCTGGCCTAGCAAAGCCAGTTTGATTTCCTAATAAATTTTTTCCAATATAATAAAGGTCAAATCATTATTTGAGAGTTTTGGGATGTTCCCTGTATTTCATAGGGATGAACCATACAATAAGGATTTGGCTGTCAAATAGGGAACATGTTCCTCGTATTAGCGGGGATAAGCCGGTGATATTTGCGGTGATGATAAGAAAACAGGGTATGGATTATTCAACTGCATGGCTATGATTAGAGTTAGTCGAATCGTTAATAAATAATGGCAAAATAGGTTTTAAATTGTAATGTTTTGAAAAGAAATGTCAGTGTGAATGCAATTCAATGATTAATTGAATGACCAGGTATATAAATCATAACGGACAGTGGGGTGAGTATATTATCGATTAATAATCAATGTGTTGGGTTTGATATTGTCATGATAATAATTTGGTGACAAATGGGTGAATTAGCGGCTTTTTTGTTTATATAGATTGTTTTTCTGCTCAGTTGGTCGATTTGCAGGTATCTGTTCTTCGCTTAATAGAAACCAGAATCCTTTTTATATTTATAGCGCATTATTATCAATTTATTTTTGTAAATTTTCAAAGAAGTTCTTGCACTCTGATGATGATTTGATAATTATTGTCTAAACTTTGTCATATGGCCGAATATGGAAGAATATCATTGGACTCCTTGTGTGGGGTATATTTCACGATTGGCTAATGAGGTGTTCACTTTATTTACTTGATGTGAACATTCGTCAGTTTTAAATGAGAAAGCCTTATGGGATTTGGGATTTTCACCGCGTTATGTCTGGGCTGTATTCATGTTAACAGAAGGAAATAAAACCAATGGGTATATCAGATCCGCGTTTGTGTTTCGATTGTAAGCGGTTTTTGAAAAACTGGGTAGAATTTCAGTTAGTGGATGAACAGGGGAAGCCGCTGGTTAACATGCCTTATCGCTTGATCAGTCACGGAACTCCAGGTTATGTGCGCCAGGGGGTAACCGATGGTTTCGGTGTGCTTAGGGAAGAGATGCTGTTACCCCATAAGGTCACGCTGTATATTGATGCTCAATCGCTGGCTGACGAGATGGAACAGCGCCCGTTGCGGGAAATACGCGGTGAAGAGGCTTCGGTGGTGAAGCCAAAAGCAGAAGCTGAAGGCCATCAATATCATTATGTGACTATCGGGCAGATTAGTGATGGGTTGCCGGTGATTAAGGATTGGGATCCTAAAGATATTCCACCTCCCTATCATTTCCCGAACCCGGAGCCTAATGGCTACACTGTTCATCCATTAAATCAACGGTATGTATTGGAAGTGTGTCCGTTCCGGGCTTGGGTTTTGTTGTTGCACCATCAGAAAGAGTATTCCATTGTTAATGCGTATAACCAGTGTTTGATGAGCGTATTGGCTTACACGGATGGGGATGTTAATGTAGTTGGTTCTGTTAAACATTTTTTTAACCGGCAAATGGTGGATGTTTCAACCTTTCCCTATAAAGTGGAGGAATTATCGGCAACACCTGTGGTTTACGATGTGCCATTTAGTGGACGTTATACTCGGGTGGAGTTTATTGATTCACTAGCAGGGAACAATAAACAAGGTGATACCCAACTGTTTTATGCGGCCAGTCAAAATGATGTGGTTGTTAGTTGGCGGGGTACAGCCAGTTGGAGAGATGCCTTAACGGATACTACGTTCCAGCCCCTGAAATTGAGCTGTGATGATGAAAAAGCGCTGTGCAGTGAATTTATTCATAATGGTAAAGTGCATAAAGGATTCTGGGAAGCGTTCAGTTTGGTTGGAAAGCTAACAGTCCCCGGTGATGAAAATATAATAGTATTCAATGAGATTCTGGACTTGGCTAAAAGAAAAAAGCTATTTATTTGTGGTCACAGCTTGGGAGGGGCACTGGCATTACTGCACAGTGCACAATTGAAAGAACATAATCCTTGTCTCTACAGTTATGGGATGCCGAGAACATTAACCCGCAGTGCAGTGCAGGAATTATCTTCTATTACCCATTATCGTCATGTGAATGAAGATGACCCCGTTCCTTCTGTGCCCTTTGAGAAAGATATGGATAATGGGTTTTTCAATTACTGGACGCCGGCGGGGTATGACTGGGAAATTATGAAACTCGTGTCACCGTCACCGATTGTTAAAGTCATTAAACAAGCGACAGCCAGTCAAGAAATTTATCTGCATCATGGCAAAGTGGTCCATTTTTTAAAAGCCAGTGCCTGCCCGGAATGGCTGATTACCGCCAGTAATGTATCGCTGATAGCCAGATTAAGTGCAGAGGAAATATTAAGTAATACGACAAAACTGTATTTAATTCCTGAGCTGGATAAAGAAACAGAACACTTGTTCGCGCAGGCAGGTGAACAGCAAAACGCCCTGTTTAACCAGCTCACCCCGGAAGAAAAGGATAAATTATTTGCTGAAAATAAAAATCCTGAGTTAAAAGACAAATTAAGTATTCTTAACCACTTTTCATCTAGATATGCCGGTTATATTAATGCCCGTCTTAAAGAGTTATGCGAACCGGATAAAATGACGGTTTATCAGGACAGTCAGCGTCAATTTAAGGAGAAAATGGATGTTTATAAAAGACTGATCCCAGATGCTATTTATTACCGTAATCTCTGTTTTCTGGAAATGGACAAACAGTTAATAACATCATTGGCCGTCAGTCAACAGGAAGAAAAGGGGAAATTGGCCTTACAGCATTACTGTGATGGTAAGGAACTCTCAGTATGAAAATATTAAAAGTCACGCTGTCATTATTATTGCTGTATTTTATTTACTGGTCGATGGGGGATACCTTTTTTAACTGGCTTTTTCCCTTTTCATCTGAGGAAAAGGGGCCGTGGATAACCGTGGAAGGTGTTGCGCCGAAATACACAAAACCGTATGTGTCGGCAGAATATATCTCAAAAGATTGTTTTGAATATCAGTTGCATGCCGATATGTCGCCTTATAAGGTACCGACCTATAACGGATTGCGCCTGGATGTAAAGGCAGATCCGAAAACTGGTTATTTTCAGGTGAAATTACCCTTCAGTGGTGGAGGCTGGTGTAAATGGAAAATTGACCGGGCGTTTGTGTCCGTGAGTTATACCGATGTCAGCCACCTGGTGAAAGATGCTATACCCTATGGAGGAACGGGTCTAACCGCCTTTATCAACGATGCAGTTCAAACAAATCTTAGCGAAACGGCGGCATTGAATGTCATTGATTTTAGCCCGGTTATTTATCCTGTTTTGAAGGTGGTTGAGAAGAGTCCGAAAAGAATATCGTTACAAGGTGAAGTATCAAAAATGCGCTCCTTTCGACTCATGTTAACGCCAGGAGCGGAATGGAAAATTACCTTTAAGCCTAAGCTGGATGAAACCAAAATGGCGAAGGTCACTGTGACTGACGGGAAAGGCGAGTGGGTTGAATATCCTGGCGGTAAGATTGATAACGGTACTCAAGACGTCGATTTTCGGTACATGTATATGAACATGAAGTAACGCTATCAGAATCGCTCATTTACTTCTAATAAGATGAACAGGAAGATTTGGTATTGAATACGCTGTACGGATAACGCGGTAGGAATTGAGGAAGACTGACCATGATAAATATGAAATACGATGGTAAGGAACTTTCAGTATGAAAATATTAAAAGTCACGCTGTCATTATTATTGCTGTCTTTTATTTATTGGGCGTTTAGTGATACCTTTTTTAACTGGCTTTTCCCCTTTTCATCTACTGGAAAGGGGCCGTGGATAACGGTGGAGGGTATTGCGCCGAAATACACCGAGCCGTATGTGTCGACTGTGTATAAATCAAAAACTTGTCTTGATTATGAGGTTGATTCTCAGATGTCCCCTCATAAGGTCCCGACCTATAATGTGCTTTACCCAGATGTAAAAGCTGATCCGCAAACCGGTTATTTTCAAACAAAATTGCCTTTTAGTGGTGGAGGCTGGTGCAAATGGAAAATTGAGCGGGCTTATGTATCAGTGGATTATACCGATGTTAGCCACCTGGTGAAAGATGCTATACCCTATGGAGGAACGGGTCTAACCGCCTTTATCAACGATGCAGTTCAAACAAATCTTAGCGAAACGGCGGCATTGAATGTCATTGATTTTAGCCCGGTTATTTATCCTGTTTTGAAGGTGGTTGAGAAGAGTCCGAAAAGAATATCGTTACAAGGTGAAGTATCAAAAATGCGTTCCTTTAGACTGAAATTAACTCCAGAAATGGAATGGAAAATTATCTTTAAGCCCAAACTGGATGAAACCAAAATGGCGAAGGTGACTGTGACTGACGGGAAAGGCGAATGGGTTGAATATCCTGGTGGAAAGATTGATAACGGTACTCAAATAGTCGATTTTCGGTATATGTATATGAACATGAAGTAACGCTATCAGAATTGCTCATTTACTTCTAATAAGATGATAACGGTGGAGGGTATTGCGCCGAAATACACCGAGCCGTATGTGTCGGCTGTGTATAAATCAAAAACTTGTCTTGATTATGAGTTTCATGCAGATATGTCGCCTTATAAGGTTCCAACCTAGCTAAGGCCATATTACTCATTTACCTAAACACTAACACCAGAAATAAGGAGTCCCTATGAACGATGGATTACACTTTCTCTGTCAGATTACCGATTTGCCGGAGAAAACATTTGCGGTAGCTGAATTCTCTTTACAGGAGGAATTATCCGAACTGTTTACCCTCTCTTTAACCCTGGTCAGTAAACGGGCCGATATTGATCTGGAATCACTGTTATTACAGTCGGTGAAATTCCGGGTGGTTTTCAATGGTGTTGAGCAACGTCAGGTCAGCGGCATTATTGCACAGGCTGTACTGGGTGACACCCATACTCACCGCACAATTTATTACCTCACCGTCCGGCCTGCGCTCTGGCGGATGAACCTGAATCAGGACAGCCGGATTTATCATCGGCAAAGCGTCCCGGAAATCCTCAAAAGTTTGCTGAAAAAACACCATATTCTGGCCGATTCCCAACTCAATGAGTTTCATTACACACGCGAGTATGTGACGCAAAAGCGTGAGTCCGATTATGACTTTTTTGCCCGGTTAGTCGCCGAAGAAGGGCTGAATTTCTGGTTTGAAGACGACAAACTGTTTTTCAGTGACAGTCACTTAGGCATGACGGCCAATTTACCGCTGGTTTACAATCCTCAGGTACAAGTCGCCACTGAAATGAATGTGATCAACCAAGTGCGTTTGGGTGTCTCCATGACCCCGCAACGGGTAATCTATAAGGACCGAAATCCTCAAAACCCCGCTTACCGCCTGACACACCGGGCCAATACCGATCCCCGTGTAGAGGGGCAAGAAACCCTGTTTTCGATCTTTGAAAGCTACGGCCGTTTTCAGAAAGACGCGGAGGCGAAACCGTTTGTCCAGCGCCGTCAGCAGGCCGTTCAGAATCAACGTCAGGAAGGCAGCGGGCAAAGCAACTGTTTTAAACTGATGCCCGGTAAAATCTTTGACCTCAGTGAACATCCGGTTGATGCCATGAACACCCGCTGGCAAATCGTGACCATTCATCATTACGGCAAGTGCCCGCAGGCACTGCAAGAATCCAGTGGGGAGTCAGGGACTTATCTGCATAATGAATTCAGTTTTATTTCCGGCTATAAGGATTGGCGAGCGCTATATCGCTACAAACCACTGGCGGATGGTGATGAAGTGGCTACCGTGGTGGGCCCGGCAGGGGAAGAGATTTATGTCAATGAAGACGGTTGTATTCGCATCCATTTTCACTGGGATCGTTATGATAAGGCCGATGAAAACGCCTCTTGTTGGGTACGGTTCGCTCAAGGCTGGAATGGCAGCGGTTACGGTTTTATGGCGGTTCCCCGTATCGGTCAGGAAGTGATTGTTTCCTATCTGAACGGCGATATTGATCGGCCGATTGTCACCGGCTGCACCTACAACGGTTTAAACCGGCCACCGCTGGATTTACCCGCAGAGAAAACCCGCACCACGTTTAAAACCCGGACCCACAAAGGTGACGGTTTTAACGAATTGCGGTTTGAGGATGCGAAAGACCAGGAAGAGATCTACCTGCACGGGCAGAGAGATCTGACCGCCCATATTCAGCATGATACCTACTGGCACATCAAACACGACCATAAACAGCGGATCGACAATAACCGTTACAGTGAAATCCGCGCTGATGACCACCGGAAAATCGCCGGCTCCGGTAAATACAGTACCAATGGGGATGTATCACACCGTATCATCGGCAGTCAGCATTTACAGGCCGGGGAAGCGTTAGTCACTGAAAGTGGTCAGGAAACGCACCTGAAAAGTGGCGGTAAAATCGTGCTGGAAGCGGCGTCAGAAATTACCTTAAAAATCGGCGGCCATTTTATCCGGTTAACTCCCGGCGGTATTCTAACCTCCCCAAATTTATTAGTCGGGCAAGGTTCTGCCGGTGCCGGGCGTGGCCTATCCCTGCAACTGCCAGAGGGCGTTGCGCCTCTGCCGGGTGTTAAATTTCCAGCCAAACCGCTTTGTGCTGTGCAGGCTCAACTGGAAGCTAACTTGATTATTGATAACCAGGAGGATGCATGAACATTTCTATCAATTGGCAACAGTGGCTGACAGCATCTAATAGGCCACCCGTTTTCTTTATGCTCAATTCACTGGCAAAGCCGAACCCTGTCACTCTCTTTTATAAAAACGACTGGGTGGAGCAGGCTTTTCCACTGTATAGCGGTACACCGATGGATCACCTGCTGGCGCAGAGCCCCTGGCTGGTTCAGCCCAAGTCAGGTTGCCTGGCAATAATAAGTCATTTACTTGATAGCCAAACCCTGAGCGATAACAGTTGGGGGTGGGCTTACCGCAGTGAGGATTTATGGGCAACACAGCTTAATCACTGGCGTTCACGTCAGCAGGTGATATTACAGGAGAAGCAGGTACTCTTGCGCAGTATGGATACGCGTATTCTCAATCAGTTATTACCGGCAATGATTGTCAGCGATTGGTCAGGATTTCTAACGCCGGTGAGTGAATTAATGATCGACGCACCTGAGCCCCAGATTTATTACTGCCCTGAGAATTGTAGTCAAAGTGAGAATGAAAAGCCCTTTGTCTTGGGTCATCATTTACTTGAGGCTTGGTTCCATTCTGATTACGCCCTGCAAGGGCAGGTATTTGTGCTCATTAGCGATTTATGGGAAAACCACGGTGAGCAGGTTAAGAAACTGGATGAACCAGCAGGGCAATTACAAGAACGGCTCACTCATTGGTTGAAGGCGCGTTTAGAAAACGGCGAGGGCATGAATAACCTGACTGGTGCAGATTACTTACAGACGCTCATGAGCAATAACGATAATTGGATAGCGTATGATGGTTAACATCTTGCGAATTTCTAAACCTGTCATTGTTGCGGTTTTAAATAACAAGAGATGCGGTTAAGTTTTCGTTATTTTGCAATAAAATTAATTTCTTGTTGTAAATTATTAAATTGAAAATGATATGTTGTCTTTATCATAGCTACTTGTTTTCAGGTGGTTATATTTCTCATAAACATAAAATAAGATAATTGATTCTTTCATTAGCTAAAATCTCAAAAACAATATAACAAAAAAATATATATTATATGTTTTTTGGCATTATTCCTGATGCGATTCATTTTTATTTTGTTGTTATTTAATGTTTTTTTATTTTAAGTAAATCTCGTTGATTAAAATTGAAAATCTTTTACAAATTATTTGTTGAAATTTTTAATAAAAAAGAAATTAATATAGTTTATGATTTAACAAATCCAAAAGAATAGCTCACCAGCATTGATCTAAAAAGGAACTACTATGCTTTGGAAGAATACCGCCAACCAATTTGGTCATTTATCTGTCCTTTTACACTGGCTGGTTGCATTGACTGTGTATGGCATGTTTGCACTGGGGCTGTGGATGGTGACATTAGGGTATTACGATACGTGGTATCACGGAGCGCCTGAAATTCATAAAAGCATTGGAATCATGCTGCTGATAGCGATGGCTGTGCGTGTTATCTGGCGTTTTGTTTCTCCACCCCCAAAGCCCTTAGCCAGTTATAACCGCCTGACCAGAATCAGCTCTGTTTTAGTACATATTCTGTTGTATATTTTGCTGTTTAGCATTCTGATTAGTGGTTATTTAATTTCGACGGCTGATGGGCAGCCAATTTCTGTCTTTGACTGGTTTACTGTGCCAGCCACATTAACCGGTCAGGGCAAACAGGCAGATACTGCTGGAATGATTCACCTTTACCTTGCCTGGACTGTGGTGATTTTATCGTTATTACATGCTGTTGCTGCGTTAAAACACCATTTTATTGACCGTGATGCAACCCTGAAGCGTATGCTGGGTTTCCGTCCTGAATAATACAAAACGATTATGGAGAATAATATGTTGAAGAAGACGTTACTTGGCCTGACTGCGGGTGCATTGTTATTGAATGCAAGTTCTGCATTAGCAGCCAATTATAAAATTGATATACCGGGTCAGCACGCCTTTATTGAATTCCGCATTCAGCATTTGGGTTACAGTTGGTTATATGGATCATTTAAGGATTTTGATGGTTCTTTCACATTTGATGAGAAAAACCCGGCGGCGGATAAAGTTGATGTCACAATTAAAATAGCCAGTTTGGATACTAACCACGCCGAACGTGATAAGCACCTGCGCAGTAAAGATTACTTTAATACGGAGAAATACCCTGAAGCAAAATTCTCTTCAACCGAAGTGAAAAAAGATGGGAATAAATATACTATTACAGGTGATCTGACTTTAAATGGTGTGACAAAGCCAGTGGTATTGAATGCAGTACTGATGGGTGAAGGTAAAGACCCATGGGGTGGTTACCGCGCAGGTTTTGAAGCTTACAGTAAAATCAACCTGAAAGACTTTAATTTCAAAGCAGATTTAGGCCCTAAATCACAGGAAGCGGATTTACTGATTTCTGTCGAAGGCATTCGGGAAAAGTAATATCCTAATTACTTGATGTAAACTGAATAAATAAAAACCTGGCGAATGCCAGGTTTCAGGATTGATTAACCCCCATTATCCTTTTTTTATTGCATTATTCTTATGGCTTTTTACTGGTTAATGGATTTCGATTAAACGCAATTTACGATCATTCTGAAAAGCACGCTTATTGAGTTAAATCAGCCTCTTATATAAAATCTTTAATCTCTCTGTATTCGCGATTTTAAATGATTATGGCAGGTTAGTGTTTTTTTCGTAAATTAAAAAAAATGAAAATTTTTCTTGCTATTTGGTGATTGTTTAATAATTATTGCTCAAGTTCTGTCATATGAGCAGTATGAGGGAGATTTCGAATCCCGTTCCCCTTATTCAAAGGGATTAATCAATTGAGATACATTTTTGTCTTCCTAAATATGATGAATAGGAGAGAGTTGTTTCTCCTGCAAGAGCTGAATTATATGCGAACGATAGATGACATGTTCTCCGAATCAACGGAGATGGACCATAAATGAAGTGATAATTCGATTTACTTCAAATACTGTTCCTCGTGTTCACGGGGATGAGAATTCATTGGCATTTATTTTGGCTTCTCCCTTCATCCATGACCTTTCTTGAAAGCCGGCATTACTGTCGGTGTAAATTGCGCTCTGTACGGCAATCACTCGGCCGTCGTCTGTCAGGATACATTAAGACGTTTTTACGCCTGACAGGAAACCGGCTAACAACGGAATATAATCGATTGAGTAAGATAATAATATCATTATCCCCGGTATTTAATGAAGAATGGGTCATTAGTGAAACAATTAAACAAATAGCGTTATTAGTTATCATAACAAATTGGGGTAAATATATTTTTTGATTAAAAATCAATGCATTATTCTATCACAATGATAATTAGACGGGATTTAAGTGGATGAGAAGCTGTTTTATCTATCGTGGATTATTTTTCTGAAAAAATGGTATGTCACTATCCGTTTTATCGTTTATTAGATTGAAGATAATTGAATTTATACTGAGTCTGTAATGCTTTCTTACCGTTTGTAACAATTTCTTACAAATTTATATTTTTGTAAATTTATAAAAAACGCTTGCTTTCTGATCAAAGTTTAATAACTATTACTTTAAGTTCCATCATACGAATAGTATGAAAGGAATTTCAACTTCTGTTCCCTTTATTCAAAGGGATTAATCGATTGGGATACATTGTTATCTTCCTGTCGTTCAATTTGTTATTACTCACTGCATAGAGCTGTGCTTGCTGTCTGTGGTAATAGGATTTTTGCTACCTTATTTTTAGGGTGGTGGGATCAATTATTTCAATTCCTGGCGGGATATTTATGCTGAAAAATATCATACGACAAGGGGATAAAACCTCTCATGGCGGCGCTGTTTTAGCGGGTGATGACAGTTTCCAGATTTTGGGTAAAGGGGTGGCACGGATTAACGATCCGGTGTCCTGTCCAAAGTGTGGCGGGGA